>JBDTZT010000678.1:0-2954 GCA_040005005.1 Actinomycetota bacterium | reverse complement strand
GTAATTTCCGCGTAATCGGTTTTTGAAACAATATCGAATGAATTTTCTTTTGCCATTTTGTTATTTTGCCACGAACAAACACAAAAAGACACGAAAGACTCAGATTTTATTTTCGTGTTATTTCGTGTTATTTCGTGGCTAAATCAAGTTTGAAAAAATCTAAAAAGTTTTGCGTCGTTTGATTTGCCAGTTTTTCAACTTCAATCTCGTAGAAATCGGCTAAAAACCTTGCCGTGTTCTCGACAAATGCCGGTTCGTTACGTTTTCCGCGAAACGGGACGGGCGTTAAGAACGGACAATCGGTTTCGATCAGCAGCCTTTCGAGCGGCACGACCCGCGCCGCATCGCGCAAATTTTCGGCTTTCTTAAAAGTTACGTTGCCCGCAAAAGAAATCAAAAATCCGAGTTTCATTAAACTTTCCGCCATCGTTGCGGTCCCGCCGAAGCAATGCATTATTCCTTTGAAATTTGGGTCAGAACATTCCTCGGTTAAAATTTCGACGGTTTCCTCATCAGCATCGCGGCTGTGAATTATGATCGGCAGATTTAACTCTCGCGCTGTGCGGATTTGCCTTTTGAAAACTTCCCGTTGCACCTCGCGCGGGCTGTAGTCATAATAAAAATCAAGCCCGATCTCGCCCCATGCGATCACCTTTTCGCTCGATTTGACAAGCTCGATGAGCGTTTCTTCAGCTTTATCGTCATAAATCCGCGCGTCGTGCGGATGAACGCCGACCGACGCGAAAACATTTTCATATCTTTCGGCAGTTTCGACCGCGCGTCCAATCTCGCCGTCGTGCGGATTTCCCGTCCCGACGACAAGCATCGCTTTGACACCCGCATCCTTCGCTCTTTGAACTACTTCATCGCGGTCTGCGTCAAATGCTTCGCCGTCAATGTGGCAATGTGAATCTATGAAAATCATTTTTGAGTTAATTCGCCCTGGTGCTGCTTTGTAATTCGCGCCAAAAAGCGTAAGGCTTCGTTGACGGCTTCGGAACTCGGGAAATCTGCCGCCACGTCCGAATCGAGAACAACGGTTCTTTGCATTCGATTATATTCTTTTGCAAAACGGTTCGGGCGTGATTTAGAATAATCAAATCTATACTCGGATTTCATTTCATCGTCTTCTTCCTTGTTCATTTTCTTCATAATCCTCACGTTCGATATCTGTCGATTTTCGCGCCGTAAAAATTCTTATTCTTTTGTGCCCACGTTCGGTAAAATTGACAACTAAAAGCCTGTTCATCTCCGAATAACCAACAATGAATTCACGTATTTCATCAACGGAATGCTCATCATCATAGAACATTTTAGCAGACAAATCACCAAAGACGGTGCTTGCTTCTGCAAAACTTACGCCGTGTTTTTTGAGATTCGCTTCGGCTTTTTCTTCGTCCCATTCAAATTGCATTTATTTTATTCATTGCTTAATTTCCAATAATTACGATTTTCAATAGCTTCGCTAAATTTTTTTGTTTGCTGGTTTGATAGAATTGTTCCATACTTAAGTAATTTCAAAAATTCAATAATTCTAAGTTGCATTGCATCTTCAAAATCAAAATCGGCTTCAAAAGTAATTCTGAAACGCTTGAACATTACAATTATTTTCCTACCTTCATCAAAAGGAATTTCATACTTATATACCGGTCCATTTTGAAACGCGATTTTCCATATTGCATTAATTACATGATCAGGCGGATCATAATTTTGTTGTTTAGCTTTTTCAAAGAAATCCTCAATTTTATGTCTTGCGTAATTTGTCTTATCAAATAGTGCTTATGGAAAATAATCAAAGAAAATTTCTCTGATTTTGTCTGGATTAAATGTTAAATATCCATCATCCCAATAACCAATCTCAGATTCTATTTTCATGATATTTTTCTAATAAATTTATTACTTCAATCTCGCGCCGATGTCCACGTTTTCGATAAATGTTGCGAGCGCGGGCTTTTCGCCGCTGCCGTCTTCCAACGAAGCCGCGCAAATCATTCCCTGCGATTCGAGTCCGCGCATCATTCGCGGTTTGAGATTGGCAACGACGACCACCTTGCGACCGATAAGTTTTTCGGGTTCGTAATATTCTGCCAAACCGGCGAGAATCTGGCGCGGTTTTGCTTCGCCGAGATCAATTTCAAAACGGAGCAGTTTATCGGCTTTCGGAATCCGTTCGGCAACCAAAATTTCGCCGACGCGAAGCTCGACTTTCAGAAAATCGTCAATCGTGATGAAGTTTTCTTCAGCTTTTTCTTGTTCGTTGTTTGTTTCAATTGGTTTTTCTTCCGGCTTCTGATTATTGACTTCTGTCTTCTCTTTCTCAATTTCTGTCATAACTTTATTTTTATCAATGCGCGGAAACACGGCGATTGATTCACCGATTTTTGTTCCCGTCTGAAGTTCTCCGTAAACTAAATTTTCAGGATTTATCGCTGCAATATCATCTCTCAAACCGATTTGCGCGTAAATTTGCCGCGCGGCTTCGGGCATTACCGGATAAAGCAAAACGCTCAGCCAACGAAGCGTTTCGGTCGCGCGGTACAAAACGGCGTTAAGCGTTTCGGCTTGATTTTCGTCTTTGGTGAGTTCCCACGGTTTCGTGTCGGAAATCATCTTGTCAATCCGCGAAATCAAACTCCAAATTGTTTCAAGTGCCTGACTAAATTCGAAATTATCAAATTTTCTGATAAATTCATCGCGGGTGTGATCGAGTGCTGAAACGATTTCCTGTTCGTCCGGGTTCAGACTCGCGCGTTTGGCCAATAAATAATTCGCTTCCTGAATTTTCCCGTCTGAAATCCGGCTTTCACGATATTTTTCGATCATTGAAAACGTCCGCGAGGAAAGATTTCCCAGACCACTTGCTAAATCGGCGTTGGCGCGTTCAATCAGATTTTCGTAGCCGAATTTCCCGTCCTGCCCGAAAACCATTTCGCGCAGCACGAAATAACGAATCG
>JBDTZT010000677.1:0-2955 GCA_040005005.1 Actinomycetota bacterium | reverse complement strand
GGCAGGGTTATCTGATGTCACGACCGCTGCCGGTAGAAAAAATGGAAGTATTGCTTTACCAGAAAAAAAATTGGTTACCTTTGGCCAATGCCGGGGAAATTACAACATCGCCGATTAATGCCTCAAATGACACGAACTTCGCCACATTTTAGAGCAAATAAGCGCTAAGTGAATGGTCAAAAGGGCAATGTTCTTATAAAAAGATAAGTATTTTGGGTTCATCTTACCCGCCCGTAAAAAACGCGGGCAAGATGCCCGCGCTCCAATTAAAACGGTGATTCCTCGTCATTATCAAAAACGATGCGGCGTTTTATTTTCGGTTCGCGTGATTCGCTCAAATCGCCGGATTTTATTTCTTGCAGAACGGGATTTCCGCTTTCATCCTTCAATAAAATCTCGATGCGGCGTTCCGCCTTGTTCAGACGTTCCTGACATTCACGCGAAAGGCGCACGCCGTCTTCAAAGAGTTTGAGGCTTTCTTCCAAAGACAGATCGCCGTCTTCGAGCTTTCGGACAATTTTTTCCAGTTCGCCGAGCGACACCTCGAATGTTTGATTTTTTGAACTCATAAATAATTAGGTTGACAGAAAGTTTTTGAAAAGTTTTCTGAAAGTTGCAGAAAGTTTCCTCAAACTTCGGTAAACTAACGGCAACTATCAGACAACCTCTTGCCAACTATTTAAAAATTATTTGCCGAAAATATCATCGAGTTTTTTCTTCATATTTTCCATATCCGGGACATTCATTTTTTCGCTCGCTTTTTTCAGACTTTCTTTGGTCGAAATTGCAATCAATTCCTGCCCGACCGTTTCGGCAATTCTTTTGGCGAGGGCTTCGTCTTTGATCCCGATGACGCGCCATTTGTCGCCGTTTCGTTTCATCGTCAATTCAAACTGGCGTTCGGGAATTTTGCTTGTCACAATCGCCGTTTCGCCGTCCGGTTTGATGTCCAGATAATAGCCCGCGCCGACGGCAATTGCCCAATACGGCACACTCGAAAATTTATCGGTTTTCTCCTTGATAACTCGCGGAACTTCTTCTCTGGCGCGTTGTTTGATCGCCGGCATCAACGGATTTGCCGCGTCTTTGACTTTCGCAAGTTTGTCGGCCGGCAGATTTTTGCCGTACATTTCCGTCGCTTTATCGGTAATCTGCGGCATAAAACTGTCAACCACCGCGTCCGTATCTACCAGCTCATCCATCGCTTTCTGGTCGCCGCGCCGCGCCGCATCAACCAGCAGCGCGAGCGAATATTGCGGCGTGGTTTTCAAACCTTGCCAGTAAAAATAGCCGACGACCACGCCGATCAATAAAATTACAGCGAGAACGATTCCCGAAATGCCGAGAATCCGACCGCATCCGGCGCGTTTTTTCGGCTCCTGTTTTTCATCGGCCCTTGATGCTTTTTCTTGTTTCGCCTTCGGCGTTTCTTTTTTTGGCTCGTCCTTTTCAGGCTCGTTTAAATTGACCACAAATTGCGACATCAACTTTTCTCCGTTTCAAAAACTTTGGCTTTCAGTTTGCCATCTGAGAGAAGAATTTGCACGTGTCCGCCTTGTTTAATTTGACTAATCGAACTGATTATTTTGCCGTTTTCAGTTTCCGTAATCGAATAACCGCGTTTCAAAACCGACAGCGGCGAAAGCGCGTCGAGCGAAGCCATTTCAATTTTCAAATTTTCGTCTTTCGCGTCAATCAATTTTTTCACCGCCGAATTTTGTCTTTCGCGCAAAATTGCCAAGCGGGTTTTTTTGTGGTTCAGCTCCGCCGCCAGTTTGAGCGGCGAAAGACGCGATTTTACTGAATCGAGACGATTTTCCGCGCGTCTTAACTTCCTCGTCAAAGCGTCTTGAATTTGTTTGCTGAAATCTTCCGTCTCAGCTCGCCAATCTTTTATCTTTTGCGGAAAATGCGTAAAAACCGGCGACAACGCGAGCTCCTGCAAATCCGCACGCGATTGAAGCAGTTTGTAATCAATCAGTTGGAACAAATCCTGTGCGGCTTGCGCGACAAAGGCTTCGATCTGGTCTTCCGATTGAGCAACGATTTCCGCCGCTGCCGAAGGTGTCGGCGCGCGCCGGTCAGCGACCAGATCGGCAATCGTAAAATCAATTTCGTGTCCGACCGCCGAAATTATCGGAATTTCGGAAGCACGAATCGTTCGCGCCAGCCGTTCTTCGTTAAACGCCCACAAATCTTCCGCCGAACCGCCGCCGCGCCCGACGATCAAAACGTCAATCCGTTCTTTTTCCGGGGCAGTTTTATTAAATTCATTCGCCAAAATTATTGCCTGACGAATTTCCTCGCCCGCCATTTCGCCTTGCACGCGGGTCGGAATCAAAACAATACTGACCGATTTCGTTCGTCGCGAAAGAACATTCAAAATATCGTGAAAAGCCGCCCCGTTCGGGCTCGTGACAACGCCGACGCGGCGCGGAAAAAACGGCAAAGGCCGTTTCAAATCTTCATCAAAAAGTCTTTCCTTGCCGAGTTTTAATTTGATTTGCTCAAACGCGACTTTCAGTGCGCCTTCGCCGACGGGTTCGAGCGATTCGACCAAAATCTGATATTCGCCTTTCGGCTGATAAACGCTCAATTTTCCGCGCACACGCACCTGCAAACCATCGAAAGGTTGAAATCTGATGCGCTGATTATTGCGTATATAACAAGCCGCTTTGAGTTGCGAATCGCCGTCGTGCAGCGTGAAATACCAATGCCCGGAATGCGCCGCGACGAAATTGACAATCTCCGCTTCAACCCAAACCGACGCAAAACCGCGCTCCAATGCCGTTTTAACTTGCTCGTTTAGTTCCGAAACCGTCAAAGGTCGGCTTTCTTCGTCGTCAAAAAGAGATTGTAAAAGCGAAGATTTCATTTTGCAGTTTCCGCGTGTTCCAAAATTATCGTAAATCTATTTTCCCGCGCTTCCTGAAAGAGTTTTTTGATTAGATTTTG
>JBDTZT010000073.1:0-9919 GCA_040005005.1 Actinomycetota bacterium | reverse complement strand
GTTGCAGTCGTTTTTCGTCTAATTCCTGCAAAGTTTCGAGGCGGTTTTTCTTGCGCGAAAATTCGTTTTGAAATTCTCGTAAAGATTTTTCCGCCGATTGCAAAATGCTTCGTGCGGTACCTGATTCGATGAGGAATTTTTGCTTTTCGCCGTGCAAATCTTTGAGTTTTTCGCGTTTTTCACGCAAATCTTCTTCGAGTTTGACGGCTTCTTTAGCGTGTTCGGCGTGGGTTTCTTCAGCGCGAATTTTTTCACGGCGCAAGCCTTCAGCGCGTTCTTTTAATCTTTCAAGATTGTTTTCGAGTTGACGCTTAATTTCCGCAAAACGCTCGACCGCCGTCGTATGTTGCAGAAGTGCGCCGCGTATCGTTTCGATTTCGGCTTCTATTTGGCGCAATTCCTGTAGTTTCGACTGATATTTTTTCTCGGCGGATTGAAATTCCAAGACGTTTTTTTCGGCTTCCGCCAATTCTTTTTTCTCGTCTTTTTTGAGTCGTTCGATTTCTGCGTTGAAAAGTTTCAAACGCTGCCGGGTCGCTTCGATTTCGTCTTTCAAAACGCCGAAACGCACTGTTAAGTTTTCAATTTGTTCCTGACGATAATTTTTTTCACGCGCATTGCGGTCTCTTTCAAGAACATTTTCGGCGTGTCGGGCACGAATTTCCGAAAGATTTTCTTCCGACCGCCGCGCCTTTTGCGTGGCTTCGCGGAAGGCTTCATCTTTTTCGGCAACCTGCGCGAAAATTGCGCGTTCGGTTTTGATGGCTTTCGTTAATTTTTCTTCCAATTCATTGACGAGTTCAGTCAAATATCTGCCTTCGGCGGTGAAAAGATTTTTCAAAAGAATGCGAAACTCTTCACGCAAAATCTTGTAACGGCGTGTTTTAGCGGCTTGACGACGGAGCGCATTGGCTTGTTTATCAATTTCCGAAACAATGTCGGAAATGCGGCTCAGATTACTTTTCGCGGATTCAAGACGCGCTTCGGCCGCGCGTTGGCGCGTGCGGAATTTGCTAATTCCGGCGGCTTCTTCGATCAAACCGCGGCGGTCAGAAGGTTTGGCGGAAAGAATTTGCCCGATCCGACCTTGTTCGATAATCGCGTAATGCGCTCCGCTCAAACCGGTCCCCGCAAACAAATCCTGAATGTCGCGCAGACGGCACGCTTTTCCATTTAATTGATATTCGCTTTCGCCCGAAAGATAAAGCCGCCGCGTCACGGAAATCGCTTCACCCGGCGCAAAATCAAGCGCGAAACTTCTCGGTCGCCAATGCCGCTTCGTCTTAATTTTCTTTTCAACTATTTGAATCGAACCGACTTGTGCGGCTTGCGCTTTTTCGACTTCTTCAATTTGAAATCCGTTTGAATTAATCTCAACGCTTGATTCTCGACTCTCGACTAATTCTTCCGGCGTTTCAAATTCTTCAACCTGAACGGCATTTTCGTCTAAGTCGCTCAAGGCTTCATCAATATCGCTCAAATCTTCTTCATCGGCGACAAACATTGATTCTTCATCGCGGATAAGATGCAAAACGACTTCCGCCATTCCTGAAGGCTTGCGCTTGCTCGTGCCTTGAAAAACCACGTCTTTCATCTCCGCGCCGCGCAATTGTTTGGCGCGTTGTTCGCCCAAAACCCATGCGATACTTTCAGAGACATTACTTTTCCCACAACCGTTTGGACCGACAACAGCGGTAATTCCGTTACCCGTGAAAACGATTTCGGTGTAATCGGCAAAAGATTTAAAGCCGGTAATTTCGAGACGTTGAAGTTTGAACATTGTATAGTGCTTTCGGGCGTAAGTTAGCACTATATTTTGTTGTTTTCGCGGTTTGAAGTCAAATCCTTCGGAAAGTAAAAGGCAAAAGTAAAAAGGCAAAATTTGCAAGGTTTTACTTTAATTTCTCAAATTTAAGTAAAACTTGATTTTTGCTTTTTTACTTTTGCCTTTTGTCTTAAAAGTCTTCGTCGCGCAGATTTCGCAAGCCTTGTTTTTCGGCGCGTTCGTTGTCGAGTTCGGTGAGAACGTCGAGCAGAAAATTTGTATTGCTCGAAATACTGATGACGATGGGAAATTCAAATTCGGAGGTGGAAAACTCGAAAGTTCCGCTGTTGATTTCGATAATTTGGCGAAAAGCCGTAACTCCGTTATGTCCGTTACATTCGGCATCAACGATTTTGCCTTCGTTAAAGGAAACACTCGCCAGGTGAAGATCGGATTTGAGAACGAGTAATCCGGTCATTCGGCCACTTTCGGTAACCTGCACGGCATCGAAAATGCTGACGTAAGCGAGATTTCCCGCAAACGTCACGTCAGTGCGAACTTTTTGCGGTGTTTTGTCGCGTGATGCGGCAAATTCGGGACGGCGCGCGCGGCGAATTGCTTCGAGTCCGGGCGCGACGGAAATTCGCGGGTCAAGCAGTTTGGCTTCTTGCAGACGGTCGTAGGCCAAATTAAAATCTTCGCGTCCAATGTAGAGATTAACGAGCGCGAGACATTGCCGTGCCGCTTCGTCCAGATTTTTTTGCGTGATGCAAATATCGCGCATTTTTTCGCGCAGGGAAATCGAGCGCGGACTGCGTTCGATTGATTCACGAAGCAATTGAAATGCTTTATCAGGTGAACGGTATTTGACAAAAAGGTCGGCATCGAGAAGAACGGCTTCGATGGAAATTTCGCTGACCGGAACGGATGGTTTTTCTAAAACTTGGCTCATAACTATTTCATTAAACAACTCTGTTCAACATTTTAAAACTATCACATTAATTAATAAAAAGTCATCAAAATTTTGCCGTAATGTGATAAAAAAACGGGATTGTCTTTTGAAAGAACAATCCCGTTCAAAATCAACTTGAAATTTAGTTAAAAATCAAATCTCAAGCCAACCCGGATTTGTCTTTGACGATAAGTTCGATTTGGCACCAGGAAGGATTCTTTGAAAGTTTTAGTTTGAGCGGCAGTTGCCGTTGAACTCAAACCCGTAAAATTAATAAATTCCGCGCCATAGCTGAAAACAGTGGCGTTGAGAATATTGTCAAACTGGATGACCGGACGCAGTTTCATTCGCTCGCCAATTTTCCATTCTCTGGTGACGCTCAGATCAAATGTGTAAAAACTCGGTCCGATTCCGGCATTTCTCGGTAAATTGCCGCTTTTGGCACCGATTGGCGGAAGCGAAAACTGCGCCGCGAACGCATCATTAAAAGGTGAACTGGGCTCTCTATATTTAAGGTCTTGCAGATTGCCGCTGAAGTTCAAACGATCGGTGCTCACATCGTCAAGATTCCGGTCGCTTCCGCCGCTCAAATTAAACGGTGCCGAGCTTCCAAAACGAACCAGCGGCGAAAATTTCAATTTACCCAACCACCAAGGCATCTCAAACGTTCCAGAGAGGCTAAGGCGATGCCGCCGGTCTTGCAAATTTCTGGTCCATTCACGGCTGAAATCACCGTCAATTTCCGCATTTGCAGTATTGTTTAAGCCGTCATCTCTGGTGCCTGAAAGTGTATAATTGAAACGCATAGACGCGCCAAAACCGTTACCAAGTTTACGATAACGACTGCGAACTTCTAAAATCAAGCCCTGATAAAAAGCACTTCCGCGTGAACCGATTCTCGATGTTTCTTCAACCGTTTGGTCAGGTCTGAAGCGGGCGATAGCCGCTAAAGCGATTCCAATCGGCGAGCCGTTTGCGTTCGCCGATGAACCGGTAACTGCCGTGCTTGGTGGCGTTGAAGTCGTACTTGTCGTATTCAGATTGATGATACAAGAACCGGTTAACGTGAACGAGCAACCGGTTCCAACTCCGCTTCCATCGGTCGTCAACCCGAGCGCAAAATTATACGTTCGGGTTGTTCCATTGTCATTGGTGAAGACAAACGGATTTGCCAGCAAATACGCCGTCCAATCGCCATAACCGGCAGGCAATCGCGGAGCATTCGGATTGGAATCACGCCATAGATGAACGGTTTTGTTCCAAGTATAATTTGCCTCAAAAACAAAACCTTTGGCAATTTCACGCTCAAAGCCGATATTGAATTGATAGCTTTCGGGAATTTTCAAATTTGCGTCAACCGAACGCAGCGGATTGCCCGCGCTCGTTACGTTTGTTACAAATCCGGTATTTGCATCACACGGATAAGGCGTTACAATTGTGGCGCAAGTTGCGGCAATAAGAGCCTTTAAATCTGCGACCGATGCATAACTGTTTGGAAATCGGGTAGCGATAGCCGCCAGAATCGGCGCTCTTCGATCACCCGAAGCGGTTGTTAAAATCGTGTTTGAGTCAAATGACACTAAATTAGAATTTCGGTTTTGGATAGAATCGCCAACCGTCCGAAGCAGAACACGATTGTAAAATATGCCCGCGCCAAAACGAATCACGCCTTTTCCTTTTTTGAAAGGATCCCACGCAATACCGAGTCGCGGTCCGAAATTATTGTTATCGGAAACAGCAGTTTCTCTTTCATAACGCAATCCGTAATTCAGCGTAAGATTTGACTCACCTTTCAATTCATCATTCAAAAACACGCTCCAGTAAGTATTCTTAACATCCTGAGCAGTACCAAAATTTTGACGATAACGCGACATCACATTATTTTGATAATTCAAGACACTTCCGAAATTAAAAGTTCCCGTTGCATCACCTAAACCAAGTGTTTGAGAGTTTACTCGCTGAGCATCGAAACCGCCTTTAAAAGTGTGACTTCGCCAAATATAAGTCAACGAATCTTGGAACTGCCATCTCGTTTCCTGGCGGGAATCGGCAAAATTCTGACTCGTGCCGGTCGTCGAATTACCGGCAATAAGAGTTTTTACGCTATTACTGACCGGATCTCGGTAACTTATCAAAACTACCGGATCAAGCGGGGCAGCTGTCTGATAACTCGGTTTATAGACCGAATATTGAGCGCGAAATTGATTAACTGCATTTGCGCCAAAAACCTGGTTGTCAGTGATATTATAGGCATCGGTGTCATTGTTTCGAGCCTGAAAAGCGTCTTCAATTCGGGTCGTCGCCGCGCCGTTCGTGCGTTTATTATTTTTTCTTCCAAATTGCCATCCGATTGTTAAATTGTTGTTTTTGAAGAGTTTGTGGTCAACTCTTGCGGTTACGACGTGATTAATACTGGGTGTGGCAAAAGATTTTGTGTAGGGTGAAACGTATGCTGCAGTTGGCGAAGGACCGATACAAGCCGCCGCGCTGCTATTATCACAGGTCTGGGTGCCGCCTGTGGTGGGCGGCAGCGCAAAACGCGGATTTGAGCCGTCGGGAACGTAAGCATCAATTAAAGTCGTGTCTTCAAACTTGTCAAATTCATACGCCACCGAAAAAAAAGTTTTATTTCGTCCGTTATAGTATGGAAGAATCACCGGACCAATTAATGTAAAACCCGGATTATATTCGGTCAAAGGCAGACGATTATATAAAGGATTGGTATCGGGCGGCACTAACGGCGCAATCGGGGTGTATTTTCTCGTGTTGTTATAAAAAGTGTTGGAGTTCAAATTATCATCGCGGAAAAACATAAAAAAGCGTCCGCGAAATTTATTTCCGCCGGCTTTTGTCCGAAGATTAATTCGACCGCCCGAAGCGCGTCCGTATTCAGCTGAAAATTGGTTTGTAATAACTTGAACTTCGGCGATTGATTCAAGCGACGGCTGAAATCTATCACGCGAAGAGCGGTCATCGTTATTGTCCAAACCGTCAATCGTCAGATTGTTTGAATAAGCCGTTCCGCCTGAAAGGGAAAAATTACCTTGTTCCAGCGGTGCCGAACTCGGACTTGCGTTTCTATCTTCGGCTAAACCGCTGGTTGACAAAGACTCTTCGGAAGTTCCGCCGAGCGTTAAGACCAAATCCAGCGCATTGCGTGTATTATTTGGGATTTCTTCGATTTCTCTTTCGGTAATTGTGCCGCCGACAACCGTGCGGGTCGTGTCAACCAGCGGTGAATCGTCGCCTTCGAGCATGATGATTTGCTCGGCATTCACGCTCGAAGGTGCGAGATTAAAATCAAGCTGCACGTTTTGTCCGGCAACTGTTGCAAGATTTGTTTTTTCCTGTAGAGCAAAGCCTTTCATTACGGCTTTAACCGAATAGATGCCGGGCGCGAGTTCGATAATGCGGTAACGACCTTCTTCATTGGCAAGAACGGTGCGCTCAACGCCGGTCGTTGTCAAGGTTGCCGTAACAGTTGCTCCGCTAATCGGTGCGCTATTCGAATCAACGATTTTTCCGCTGACGGTGACGTTATCGAGATTTTGAGCAAAAATTGAAATATTAAGAGTGATGAGGCTCAAAAAGACAAAAACGAAAGACAGTAAGAGACACAAAAAGTTATTTTTCATTTTCTTTTCTCCATTTAATTTTAGGAACAGTTAGTTGTTTATTCGCTTTACGAAATTAAATAAAACGGATTTGAATTTGAAAATTGACTTGAATATCGAATGAGATTTTCTTTTTTGATTTTTTTGATTAGCGATCTTTAAGACAATCAAAAATAGAGAACAAAACAGAGTTATTAAAATCCAAACGGAATTTTTCGCGAACAGATTCAAAGTCAAATATAAAATCTCGGGTAAAGCGAGTTCTTTACGCCTCAATATTGCATTAAGAGTGATAGATTTAAATTGAACGAATTCGATCGTTCGCGGGAAGTAAAACGCAATATTGAGTTACTTTCTAAGGTTAATTTGAGATATTGTGAATTAAAAAGGAGAAATTGTAAAGAAATATTTTATAGAAAATGAAAATTTTTTAGAGTTATTCATCTTCTTGGTTACTAACTCTTTTAATAAAAATATTTAGACGCGAAATCGGAATTAATGCTTCGGACTCGGAAAATTTTTCGATTTGCGGTGAAAATTCGCCTATATGAGTTCGTAAATGTTCAAAAAACCGTTCAAATTCGTGCTGCATCGCGTCCATTTTTTCGCGCATATTGAGGATAATTTCAACTCCGGCAAGATTTACGCCGAGTTCACGGGTCAAAGATAAAATCACTTCGAGACGTTCAAGATCAACATCCGTATAAAGACGCGTGTTGCCGATCGAGCGCGACGGTTTCAGCAAACCTTCACGCTCATAAAGCCGCAGAGTTTGCGGATGAATCTCATAAGTTTCCGCAACTGCGCTGATGGTGTAAGTTTTTGTCTTCTTTTTCATATTTGCCGAAAGTTACGGAAAGTTTACAGGAAGTGGCAGATAGTTGCAGAGTTGAAAATTTCTTCAAAACTTCTGCCAACTTCCTGTAAACTTCCTGTAAACTTTCTGTCAACTCACTCCAAGCCCATTGCTTTTCGCGGATTTTCGGGATTCGCCTTTTCAAACTGCCGCAAAATTTCCTTTGTTTCCTCGGAAATAACCCGCGGTAATTTTATCTGCACTTCGATAAACTGGTCACCGCGCAGATTCGGATTTCTTAAAGAAGGAAATCCGCGTTCACGGAGTCTGAATTTTTGTCCTGATTCAGTTCCCGCCGGAATTTTCAGCTGCGCTTTGCCTTCAACCGTCGGAACTTCGATTTTTGTACCAAGCGCGGCTTCCGACACGGTGATCGGAATCGTCACGTAAATATTATCGCCTTTGCGAGTGAAAAAACGATGCTTACCGACATTTGTCAGAATAAATAAATCGCCCGCTTCCGCGCCCATCCGTCCGCCGTGTCCTTTTCTCGGAATCCGCACCCGCGAACCTGTATCAACGCCCGCCGGAATACGAATTTTAACCTGTTCAGTTTTCGGCGTCACGCCTTTTCCATTGCATTGCGAACATGGCTGACGGCGGCGACCGGTGCCTTCGCAATCCGAACAAGTTTGCGAAAATTGAAGCCGTCCGCCGGTTTTCATAACTTGTCCCGTGCCTTTGCAGGTGGGACAAACAACCACCGGACCGCCCGTGTCGCCCGCGCCCTGGCAACGCGAGCATTGCTCGCTCCGATTGACCGTAATATTGGTCGTTAAACCGGTAAAAGATTCTTCAAAACTCAGGGCGAGCGGAATTTCGATGTCGCGGCCTTTTTTCGGTAAAGGTTTTGGCAGTTCGGGTTCGCGTTTGGTTCCGCCCCCGCCGCCGAAAAGATCTGAAAAAATATCGCGGAAACTTGACGAACTGCTGCCTGATCCGCCCGGCTCAAAATTGAAACCCGAAAAATCGAATCCGCCCGTCCCGCCGCCGCTTGACGCACCCGTGCTGAACGGCGAATCAGGGTCAAGATTGTCGTTGTAATAGCCGAAACGATCAAAAACCTTGCGCTTTTTCTCATCCGATAAAATATCGTAGGCTTCCTGAACTTCTTTGAATTTTTCCTCAGAAGTTTTATCATTCGGATTGACATCCGGATGATATTTTCTTGCCAGACGGCGATACGACTTTTTAATTTCGTCCGCCTTCGCGTCTTTTTTTACGCCGAGAATATTGTAATAATCTTTGTTTGCCATTTCTTAAAAGTGATAATTTTACAAGAAAAAGGGACGAGGTTAAGAAATTATAAACTAAGCTCGTCCCAATCTCTTATTTAAGAATCACTATTTTTTCTCTTCATCAACATCAACATATTCGGCATCAATTACATTGTCGTCCGAACTTGTTGCGCCGGTGTCGCCGCCGGCACTTGCCGAAGAGGCTTGTTCAGTTGTTTCAGATTCGCCCGTGTTTGCCGTACCGGCCTGGCTGTAAAGCACTTCCGCGAGCTTGTGCGAAGCAGTTTGAAGGCGTTCAAACGCTGAATTCATCGCCTCCGAATCTTCGCCCGCGAGAGCGGTTTTCGAGTCAGCAATCGCCGATTCGATTTCGGTTGCTCCGGCAGAGTCGAGTTTGTCCTTGTTTTCGCCGAATGTTTTTTCGACCGAGTAAACAAGACCGTCAAGACGATTTCGCGCTTCGATGGTTTCCTTGCGTTTCGTGTCTTCGCCCGCGTGCGATTCGGCGTCCTTCATCATCTTGTCAATTTCTTCCTTTGACAAGCCTGAGGATGACGTAATCGTGATTTTCTGTTCGCGTCCCGTACCGACATCTTTCGCCGAAACATTGACGATGCCGTTCGCGTCAATATCAAAAGTTACTTCAACTTGCGGAACGCCGCGCTGTGCCGGCGGAATGCCGACAAGATGGAATTTACCGAGCGTTTTGTTATCTGTTGCCATCGGGCGTTCACCTTGAAGGACGTGAACTTCGACCGATGTTTGATTATCCGAAGCGGTCGAAAATATTTCCGATTTGCGGGTCGGAATTGTCGTGTTGCGCGTAATCATCTGCGTAAATACGCCGCCGAGAGTTTCGATACCGAGACTCAGAGGCGTTACGTCGAGAAGCAGAATATCGGTTTTTTCACCGCCGAGAACCGCCGCTTGAACCGCCGCGCCGAGCGCGACAACTTCATCCGGGTTAACTGATTTGTTCGGCTCTTTTCCGAAAAATTCCTTCACCATTTCCTGAACTTTCGGAATCCGCGTCGAACCGCCGACGAGAACTATTTCCTGAATTTCTTTCGCCGTCAATCCGGCATCTTTGATCGCCTGTTCGACGGGCGGCATCAGCCGTTTGAGCAGCGGTTCGACCAAATTTTCAAATTTTGTCCGCGTCAGTTTCATGACAAGATGCTTCGGTCCCGATTGGTCGGCTGTAATAAACGGGAGATTGATTTCGGTTTCCATCGCACTGGAGAGCTCAACTTTGGCTTTTTCCGCCGATTCTTTCAAACGCTGCAAAGCCATTTTGTCCGAAGTTAAGTCAATCCCTTGATCTTTTTTGAATTCGTCAATAATCCATTTAATCAAGGCTTCGTCAACATCGTCGCCGCCTAAGTGAGTGTCACCATTGGTTGATTTTACTTCAACAACGCCTTCGCCGACTTCCAATACGGAAACGTCAAATGTTCCGCCGCCGAAGTCGAAAACGACGATAATTTCGTCTTT
>JBDTZT010000676.1:0-2959 GCA_040005005.1 Actinomycetota bacterium | reverse complement strand
TTATTTTAGGAAACACCTATCATCTTTTCTTGCGTCCGGGCGCGGAAATTATCCGACACTTAGGCGGACTTCATAAATTTTCGACGTGGAATCGTTCGCTTCTGACGGATTCGGGCGGTTTTCAAGTTTTTTCATTGACCGATTTGCGGAAACTTTCGGAAGAAGGCGTTGAATTTCGCTCGCATATTGACGGCAGCAAAAAATATCTGTCGCCCGAAGTTTCGATGCAGGTGCAAGCCGCGTTAGGCGCGGAAATCGTTATGGTTTTCGATGAATGTCCGCCGGGCGACGCCGGTTTTGACAAAACGCGCCAAAGTCTGGAAATGACGGCGCGCTGGGCGCAAAGGTCGAAAAATCGGTTTGATGAATTGCAGAAAGAAGGTGCAGATACGGGTTTTTTGTCCCAAATCCCAAATCCCAAGTCCCAAGTTTTAGGAGAGCCGTCAAAAGAACTTGAGACTTGGGACTTGGGACTTGGAACTCAACTGTCCGGTCAGCAAGCGTTATTCGGAATAATTCAAGGCGCAGGACATCTTGAATTAAGAAAGGAGAGTCTAAGTCTCACAACTGAAATCGGTTTCGACGGTTACGCCATCGGCGGTTTGAGCGTCGGCGAAGAAAAAGCGGTGATGTATGAAGTTTTGGAATTTCTCGCACCAAAGATGCCCGTCCATGCGCCGCGTTATTTGATGGGTGTCGGCACGCCCGAAGATTTGATTGAAGCGGTTTTTCGGGGCATTGATATGTTCGATTGCGTGATGCCGACGCGCAACGGCCGCACGGGTGGCGTGTTCACCGCCCGCGGAAAATTAAATATCCGCAACGCAAAATTTGCGCGTGATTCCGCGCCGCTTGACAGCGATTGTCCGTGTTCGGTTTGCCGGCGTTATTCGCGCGGCTATCTGCGGCATCTTTATCAAACGGGCGAAATGCTGGCGGCAATTTTAATCTCGCATCATAATCTCGCGTTCTTCCTTGACTTGATGCAAAAGGTAAGAGATTCTATCAAACTTGGCGAATTCAGCCGATTCAGAAAAGAATTTCTCGGAAAATTACAGGAAAATGCGCCGACAGACGTTTGATAAATCGTGTGTCAATTGTATATGATTGTATTTTTCTTTTCTGCATTAAAAACAAATGAGTATATTTCTATTATTTTTTCAAGGTGAAGGCGGCGGTTTGTCAATCATTTGGATGATTGCGCCGATAATCTTAATATTCTATTTTCTTATTATTCGTCCACAGCAAAAGCAGCAGAAACAGTTGCAGGAGTTGGTTTCGAGTCTGAAAATAAACGACGAAGTGGTGACCAACGGCGGCATTATCGGTAAGATCAAAGAAGTCAGAGAAACCAGTTTTATTATTCAGAGCGCGGAAAAGACGTTTCTGGAAGTCGGCAAAAGCGCCGTTATCGGTAAAAAAGCCGAAGAAATTAAAAGTTAATAAAAAATTCCAAATTCCATCTTCCGAATTAAAACTTTACTTTTATATATTCGGAATTTGAAATTAGAAACTTGGAATCAACAAGCAATGAAAAACAGTAGTTTATGGATTAGAACGGCGATAATCTTGGTGATTGCGCTGGTTGGAATTTATCTCGTTTTCGGACCGCGCCGGGTTCCGACCGGAGATGATTTTACGTTGGCGGGGATCAAGCAAAATCTGGCCAATAACATCAATCTCGGTCTTGACTTAAAAGGCGGCTCGCATCTTGTAATGCGCGTCAAATTGGACGAATATCTGCAAAATTTGACTGTCAATAATGAGACTGCGGCATTAAATGCGGCGAAGGAAGCGAAAGACGAAGGCGGTAATCCGTATCCGATCGGCGAGGCGACGCACGTAACGCAAAACGGAAATTATCAGATAAACCTGACCGTTGACGATCCTTCAAAAGCGCAGGCGGTCGTTGACGCGATCAACAAAAAGGTTGATTTCAAAAATTCCGGTTGGCTCGAAAGCGTCAGCGGAAATACGATAAACTGGTCGCTGCCGGTGCAGGCGCAAAACAAACTGAAAGAACAAGCTGTTGACCAGGCCTTGAAAATCATTGACAGCCGGATCAATACGTTTGGCGTGAAAGAGCCGACGCTGCAAAAAGTCGGTTCGGCAGGTTCGGGACAAATTTTGCTGCAAATGCCCGGCGTTGAAGACCCGGAGCGCGTCAAACAGCTGATTGGTTCGGAATCGCATTTAATGCTGATGAAGGTTGCCGGAGAGTCGTATCAAACCTTCCCGACCGAGCAAGCAGCAAAACAATCACTCGGGGGGACAGTTCCGCTAAATCGTCTAGTTTTAAAACTAAATGAACCGGACGATAAGCCGAAAACGACCGAAACCACACCAAATAAACCGGAAAAATGGATGATTTTGGAATCTCCGGCGATTGTTGACGGAAGCGAACTGCGCGATGCCGCCGCCTTTCAACAAAGCGGAACCGACTACAATATTCGGTTTAATCTGAAACCGGCGGGTGCCCAGGCATTCGGCGATTGGACCGGCAAAAACATCGGTAAATATTTGGCGGTGGTATTGAATAATG
The DNA here is from genome assembly GCA_040005005.1 of Actinomycetota bacterium. Taxonomy (GTDB): domain Bacteria; phylum Acidobacteriota; class Blastocatellia; order Pyrinomonadales; family Pyrinomonadaceae; genus JAFDVJ01. The sequence goes on along the minus strand of JBDTZT010000676.1, from coordinate 417 downwards.
AAGTAAAATCTGCGCCGGTTATCAAAGGTCAGATTTTTGATACAGGAACGATTGAAGGCAAATTTACAAAGACTTCCGGCGAAGATTTGGCTTTAACGTTAAAATCAGGTTCGCTTCCCGCCAAACTGGATTATCAGGAAGAAAGGACGGTCGGACCGAGCCTTGGGGCAGATTCGATTAAAGCCGGTGTCGAAGCGTCGCTCGGCGGTTTGATCTTCGTCATCGTCTTTATGCTTTTCTATTATCGCGGGGCGGGCGTCAATGCGGTCATCGCGCTGATCTTAAATATGCTTTTGACAATGGCGGCACTCGTGGTCATCAATTCGACGCTGACCTTGCCCGGAATCGCCGGTTTGATTCTCGGAATCGGGATGGCGGTTGACTCGAACGTGCTGATTTTTGAGCGTATCCGCGAAG
>JBDTZT010000675.1:0-2962 GCA_040005005.1 Actinomycetota bacterium | reverse complement strand
AAAAACTCTTTCGGAAGTGAGACAGTAATCAAGTCTCACATCAAATTCGTTTATATCCGCAATTTTTTCTACGGGCGGAAAATAGCTCAAACCGATTTTCTTGCAATCTTGACGGCAAGTTTTTAACAGCTTATCGTAAAAACCTTTGCCGTAGCCGGCTCTGAACCCGCGCCGATCAAAACATAAAAGCGGCACTAAAACCGCGTCAATCTTTTCGCTTTCGACCAATTCATTGTGCGCCGGTTCGTCAATCAGCCACGCATTTTGAACGAGTTCGGTGACAGGCGTAAATTTCAAATTCTCGATTTCAGTCTTCTGAAAATTTACCCGCGGCACCAGCGTTTCGATATGCGGAAACTCTTGCCAAATTCGATGGAAAATCATCCGCGTATCAATTTCGTTAAATCTTTCAATCGGCAGAAAACAATGAAGGAAATGGATTTTGCTTAAATTAAAACTTTGAAAAAACAGTTCGGCAAGTTGTGCGCTTTTCTGCTTTATTTCTGCGGGCGCGAGAGATTTTCGCTTTTCGAGATAAATTTTGCGGAGTTCGGCTTTTGTCATTGTTTTTATCGCAACTTTAAAAGTAAAATCGCCGAATGGCAAATCTCGAAACTTCTTCGCCGCCGCCGAAACACTCCTTTTTCCGCAGTCTTTATTTTCAGGTTCTCATCGGCATTGCGCTCGGAATCATTCTCGGCGCGATTTATCCGTCGGTTAAAGGCGAGCCGCCCGCACTCGCCGAACAGATGCAGCCGCTTGGCGACGTGTTCGTCAAACTCATCAAAATGCTCATCGCGCCGATTATTTTTCTGACGGTCGTGACGGGCATCGCGGGCATCGGCGATATAAAAAAACTCGGGCGCGTCGGACTCAAAGCATTGCTCTATTTTGAAGTTGTCAGCACACTGGCGCTCGTCATCGGTCTGATCGTCGTTAGATTTTTTCAGCCCGGCGCAGGCTTCGACGCGACGCCCGAATCACTCGCCGCCAGCGCAACTGAGAAAAGCACGCAATATATCCAACAAGCCAAGGAACTTTCGGTCGTTGACCATCTGATGAAAATCATTCCCGATTCGGTCGTCGGAGCGTTCACGAACGGCGAGATTTTGCAGGTTTTGTTCATCGCCATTCTGTTCGGTGTCGCGCTCGTCGCGTTCGGCGAAAGAGGCAAACCGATTGTCCGCATTTTCGATTCTCTGTCGCACGTTTTTTTCGGTATTATCGCTGTAATTATGAGATTTGCGCCAATCGGTGCCTTCGGTGCGATGGCTTTTACGATCGGCAAATACGGCATCGGAACGCTCAAACAGCTTGGCTGGTTGATGCTCTGCGTTTATCTGACCGCCGTGTTCTTCGTCTTCGTCGTGCTCGGCCTGATCGCCTATTTTCACAATTTCAGCATTTTCAAATTCCTGCGCTACATTAAGGAAGAAATCCTTATCGTGCTCGGCACGGCTTCAAGCGAATCCGCTTTGCCGCGAATGATGGTCAAGCTCGAAGAATTAGGCTGTTCAAAATCGGTCGTCGGTCTGGTTATTCCGTCCGGCTATTCTTTTAATCTTGACGGCACCGCGATTTATTTAACGATTGCCGCGATTTTTATCGCCCAGGCGACCAATACGAATCTGACGCTTTGGGACGAAATAAAAATTCTGCTGATTTTAATGCTCACCTCGAAAGGCGCGGCAGGCGTTACGGGAAGCGGTTTTATCACGCTCGCCGCCACGCTTTCGAGTGTCGGCACGATTCCCGTCGGAGGCATCGCTTTGATTCTCGGTGTTGACCGATTTATGTCGGAAATGCGCTCGATCACAAATCTGATCGGCAACGGCGTGGCAACTGTCGTCGTGTCAAAATGGGAAGGCGAATTTGACGCAGCGCGTGCCGAACGGGTTTTCAGCGGCGAGATTGACATCGAAGACACCGAACCGCTTTTGAGCGAAACAAAGCTCGAAGAAACTCTCCGCGAAAAACCGTCGGAGAAATTTTAAGTGAACCGATTTTTGAGTTTGATCGCAGAGCGACGGCTGACGGCAAGCATTTCAACGTCAAATTCGACCGTTAATTTTTCTTCAAAACGGATCTTTTCAATTGCCAGATAATTTTTGACGTCTTCCAGTTCTTCGCGCAAACGAAATTTTCTTTCGTGAATTTATTCTTTTCGGAATATACGCCGGATTTGCCCGAAACGGTTAGAAAAAATCTGTGAGTGGTTAAATTGCGGGTTGAGCGGTCACAGATTTATTTATCAATAAGCCAGAGTTTTGCATATTTATTATTATATTCATCTTGGTAGGTTTCGAGTCTAACTTTTTTACCTTCGATCTCATTAAATATTGCCTTCGGATCAACCCAAAAAGGAACTACGAATTTATTTTTCCACAAACCCAGATCCGTAATTGGAATCTTGTTGTTTTTTTGTCTGTCGCCATAAATGCTGTAACTCAGCAATCCTTCGATCGTTTCACCCGAATCTAGCTGAACGGAAAAATATCTTTCCCATTCCGAATTATTTTGCCAGTAGCTTTTAATGGTTCCCGTTTGTTCATTGATAAGTTTGGATGCGTCTGGCGGTTCGGTAAAAAATTTGTGGGTGTTTTTACTTTGCAACCATAAATAAGGCAGATATGAATTATTTTGAGTTTTACCGATTTCGTCGCCGAAACTATACAACAAGCGGCGCGCTAAAGTCGGTTTTTCAAAAATAGGCTCAAGCAAGCCATTTCGATAACGAAACCATTTTCCAACCAGATAAGTTCCGTAACCGCGACCTTTATCAAGCAAATCGAACCAGTTCCAATAAGTTACCAGAATTTGTGTTTCTTTTTTTTTGGCCTGGAGAATTGATGTTTCATTTATTGTATTTTCTAAATTGGAAATAGACTCTCTTTTACGTGCTTCACTTTTGATTTCCACGTTTTCACTTACTAGTTTCTCCTGGTAATCCCAGGCTTCTTTG
>JBDTZT010000674.1:0-2972 GCA_040005005.1 Actinomycetota bacterium | reverse complement strand
ATGCAACCTGCATCGAGCTGATACGAGGTGTTCTCGATCTCGATCAATTTGCCGCTTTTAACGTCGTATAAATAACCGTAAATCGGAATTGTTTTCGGCACTAAAGCGTGGTTTCGGACGCGCTTAACGTCTTCGACAATGCTTTCCGTTTGGCTGGCAATCGTTAAAAAGTTGATGTATTTTCCCTCCGGCGAGCCGCCGCCCGCGCCGACATCGTGAAAACCGTTTTCGTCCAGCGCGGCAGTTTCCAAACTTTTCGAGAGCAGTTCGCCCATCAATTCGTTGGTAAAAAACTCCATTCCGCAATCGGTGTGATGAATAATGAAAAATTCTTTCGTTCCGAGCAGTTTATATGAAATAACGAACGAGCGAATCGCGTCGTCGCTGGCGCGTCCTCCGGCGTTGCGGATAACATGCGCGTCGCCTTCGGCAAGTCCTGCGTATTTTGCCGGATCAAGCCGTGCGTCCATACAAGTCAAAATCGTAAAGCCGCGCGCCGGCGGCAAAGCCAAATCTTTTTTGTCGCCGAAATTTGCGGCGTAATTTCCATTCGCTTCTAAAACTTCACTTAAAATTTTACTCATAATTTTCTCCTGAATTTTCAATATTTCGGCACCGATGAATCAACTTCGTCAGACCACGCCCCGATGCCGCCTTTCAAATTTATCAAACGACCCGTAAAACCATTTTCCTGCAACGCTTTAATCGCCTTTGCACTGCGCACGCCGCCTTTGCAATGCAGAATCGCCGTGCGCGACGGGTCAATTTCTTTGGCGCGGGCCGTAACTTCGCCGAGCGGAATCAATCGCGCACGCGGAATCCGCGCAATCTCGAATTCGTGCGGTTCGCGGACGTCAATTATTTGAACTTCGCGGTCATTTTTGATCAATTCGTTCAATTGGGTCGCCGTGATTTCTTCTAAAACCTGTTCTTCCGGCGGCAAATTCAAACCGCAAAATTCTTCATAATCAATTAATTCCGTAATTGTCGGATTTGTGCCGCAAATCGGGCAATCAGGATTTTTCTTGAGCTTCAATTCGCGGAAACGCATTTTCCACGCATCGAAAAGCAGCAGACGATTGAGCAAAATGCCTTCTGCGCCGAGGATTACTTTGATAACTTCATTCGCCTGAATCGTGCCGACAATGCCGGGCAGAACGCCCAAAACTCCACCTTCCGCGCAACTCGGAACAAGTCCGGGCGGCGGCGGTTCGGGATAAAGACAGCGGTAACACGCACCTTTTTCCGCCCAGAAAACGCTCGCCTGCCCTTCAAACCGAAAGATCGAGCCGTAAACATTCGGCTTGCCCGTCAGCACGGAAGCGTCGTTGACCAGATAACGCGTCGGAAAATTGTCCGTGCCGTCAACGATGACATCAAAATCTCGAAACAATTCCAGAGCGTTTTCGCTTGTCAGGCGCGTTTCGTGCGCTTCGATGCGCGTATTCGGATTGATGTCTTGCAATCTGTCCCGCGCCGATTCAATTTTCGGTCGCCCGACATCTTTCGTACCGTGAATGATTTGGCGTTGGAGATTCGATTCGTCCACGACATCAAAATCAACGATGCCAAGCGTGCCAACGCCCGCCGCCGCCAGATACAAACCGAGCGGCGAACCAAGTCCGCCCGTGCCAATCATCAAAACACGGGCATTTTTAAGTTTTCTCTGTCCTTCCAAACCGACTTCGGGCAGAATCAGATGGCGCGAATATCTCGCGTATTCTTCACCGGAAAGCGTCGGCAATTCTTTTTCGGCGCGGGCTTCCGCCGCAATATTTCCGCCGGCAATTGACGGCACGATTAAGATTTCACCGCCGCTCTTAACTTCCGTTTCCAAACCGTTCAAATCGCGTATATCTTCGTCGCCGACATAAACATTGACGAAATTTCGCAAAATATTCTGGTCGTTGTAAAGATGTTTTTTTAATTCAGCGTGCGTCGTTGTTAATTTATCCAACGCTTCGCCCGCCGTCGCCGCTTCGATTTCAATTTCCGATTTTCCGCCCGCAAACTGCCTGAGCGGTGTCGGAATTACGATTGTTACTGCCATAAAATTAGTTCTCCTGAATATTTTTATTGTTCACAGATGCCCATAGATTTTTTGTTATTTCTACCCGAAATTTATCTGTTGAACGCATCTGTGAACAATTCTTTTGTTTCCCGTTTAATTTCTTCTTCGTTAAACTTTGAACGGTCGTTTTCCATCTCCCACGCCCGCATGTCAACCGCTTTTCCGCTCTCAACCGAAACAATAATATAGGTCCAGACGGGGAGCGCGTGGTCAAGATCAAACTGCGACGGCACGGCTTCGCAATCGGGATGCGAATGATAATAACCGATCACGTCCAATTTTATTGACCGTGCATAACGCTCGGCTCGCAAAACATCTTTCGGCAAAATCAGCACGCGGTTATGCTGCTCTGCCTCATCCATCGCGTTTTCCATCGGCAAAAGCTCAACAACTGCTTTCTTTTCATCTTCAAATCGTCCGATAATCATTCCGCCGCATTCGTGGGGAAACGTGCGCTCACCGTGCGCTTCGATTTGTTTAATATGTTCTTCCGATAAAATAATCATTTTGTTTTTGCGAATAGCTAATCTTCAAATTCAATCCAATCAGCCGAAACATTTTTGTATTGATCGGGTAAATTTTCTATCGCTAGTTTTACCGAATCATAGACTTGATCTTGTTGCGTTTCCCAATTTTCATCACAGCTGAAACGATAAAATTCATTAGAATTTTCGTATTGACAGATAGCCACACCATAAATTTTAGAAGCCATTGGATCTTTCGGGTCTCCTACAAATCCGAACGGAACTGAGCCAGACCAAGCCCAATATAAAACTTTCGCTCCGTCAATTTCATTATTTGGTTTACTCATTTTACTCAAATCACTTGATCGAAAGTTTTTACTTGAAAATCAATGTTTTTTCTTTCAGAAACTAATAATGTTTCGTTAAAACTTACTTTT
>JBDTZT010000072.1:0-9992 GCA_040005005.1 Actinomycetota bacterium | reverse complement strand
GGTTCCGAAACGTACGGAAAGAACACTCACAATTGTTGACCGCAAAGGCTCGGCGCAAGCGAATATCGTTCTCGCAAATCCGGCCATCGAGCGCAATCATAAAGACTATTTCCCAGTTCTGGTGATGAATCAAATCCTCGGCGCGGGCGCGTCGTCGCGGATTTTTATGAATCTGCGCGAGGAAAAAGGCTATACTTACGGCGCTTATTCAAAATTCGATATGCGTCGCTTGGCAGGCGCGTTTGAAGCCACTGCCGAAGTCCGAACAACTGTGACCGGCGAATCGCTGAAAGAGTTTTTCTACGAATTGGACCGCATTCGCGATGAAAAAGTTTCTGAAGAAGAATTGCAGGACGCGAAAAATTTTCTGACCGGAGTTTTCCCGATTCGCGCCGAAACGCAGGAAGGTTTGACGACCTTAATCGTCCAGAAACAGATTTACGATTTGCCTGATAATTATCTGGAAACTTACCGCGACAAGATTGTTGCAATCAAAATTGAAGATGTCGCGGCGGCGGCGCAAAAATATGTTCAGCCCGCACAAATGGCAATCGTTATCGTCGGTGATGCCGAAGACATTCTGCCGCAAGCGAAAGAATATGCCGCCGGCGTTGAGATTTTTGACACCGACGGCAATCCGCAGGACACTGCAAATTACGGCAAACCTGTCGAACCTGCCGCCGTTGATGTTTCGGGGAACTGGAATCTGACGGTTGATTTTCAAGGACAGGAAATTCCCGTTGCGCTCAATCTTGAACAGTCGGACGGAAAGATTTCGGGCAAACTCGAATCAATGCTCGGGATTGGTAAGATTGATAACGGAAAAGTCGCGGGAAACAGTTTTTCGGCGGTTGCCGTCACCGAAATGCAGGGACAGCCGATCGAATTATCAATCAGCGGAACGATCGAAAACAATTCTATGCAAGGAACATTTTCCGCGCCGATAATTCCGATGCCGCTTGATTTCAGCGGAAAACGCGAAAGTTAGATTTATAAAAATTTGTCAGGTCAGCAGAATATATTTTAAGTTCACAATCCTTGTCAAAAGTTTCGCTTGATGCCATAATGCGCTCGATAATCCAATCTTATAAGGGTAAATCAAATGTGTTTGGGCGCAAATCATTCACAACTTCAGCCGATTTCTGGCGAGTTCTTCGCATTGCTCGTTTGGATTGTGCTCGTCTTAATTTTTTCTTCAATCTCGAAAGCTGAGCGTCTTCCAATCAAAACTTACACAGTTGCCGACGGGCTTTTGCGCGATACCGTTTATAAAATTAAACAAGACTCGCGCGGCTTTTTATGGTTTTTCACTGGGGAAGGCATCTCGCGACTTGGCGGCGTGGGGATATTGAATTTTACAATTGCCGATGGTTTGCCCAATCGCGAAGTCCACGATTTTCTCGAAACAAAAAATGGGACGATTTACATCGCGACGGACAAAGGCTTGGCGCGGCTCAATCCGCACGGACTTCGCGATTCGGCGGAAAACCCTTTGTTCACAGTCTTTTTGCCAACCAACCCAAAAGCCGAAAAAATTCTGAAATTGTTTGAGGACAAAAATAATCAGGTATGGGTCGGAACATCCGACGGACTTTATAAATTGATTGAAACGGGCGGACGCACTGCGTTTGAACTTGTACCTTTGGGCAAATCGCTACCCGGCGCGGGCAGTTCCTTCGCCGATCCGGGTCTGAATATGCTTTACATCAGTACGATTCTCGAAGATCGTCACGGCTCGCTCTGGATCGGCACTATTGGAAGCGGCTTGTTTCGCCTCACGCCGGACGGCAGTGTCCGGCGTTTTACCACCGCCGACGGGTTTGGCGACAACAAAATCACCGATCTGCTCGAAGACCGCGACGGGCGGTTGTGGATGAGTATGCGGAGCGATGAATCCGGCGGCGTGTGTCTGCTCAATTCGGAAGCGAGCGAGCCGTTAGTCAGAAAATGCTACACGACAAAAGACGGTCTTGGTTCAAATTGGGTTCACGATATGCTCGAAACGAGCGACGGTCAGTTGTGGCTCGCAACCGTATCGGGGCTGTGCCGGTGGCAGGGTGAAGGCACTCCGTCTGTTTGTAAAACTTACTCGGCGAAAAACGATTTATGCGACGACATGCTTGCGCTTGCCGAAGACAAGGACGGAAATCTGTGGACTGGCTCACCCTGCGGCGCGAAGAAAATCGTTCGTTACGGTTTTACGACCTACGACGAAGCCGACGGGCTGGATAAAACCCATGTCAATTCGATTTTTGAAAATTCGAGTGGCGAATTGTTTGCGACCCCCTTTCCAAAAAGCAAGCGCTTCATCAGCCGATTTGAGGGCGATAAATTCTCTCAAGTCAAACTGCGTCTGCCGGATTATGTGGTTTATAACGGTTGGGGCTGGCAGCAAATCGTCTGGCAGGATCACTTGGGCGCTTGGTGGATTCCATCTGCGTATGGGCTTTTTCGCTCTCCTGACAACACAAGTTTTGAAAATCTCGCCCGTGCATCGCTCGAAAAGCAAGAAACTGGTGCGAAAGGTCATGAGGTCTTCCGAATTTTTGAAGATTCACGCGGCGACATCTGGATGCTCACGACCGGCGCCGCCAATGAACTTCTGCGTTGGGAACGGGCTAAAAATATCTGGCACGATTACACCTTGCAAACCGGGTTTTCGGTGTCTCGCGTTGGCTCGGCTTTTGTCGAAGACGCCACGGGCAACGTCTGGATCGGCGCGAGCAGCGACCACAACCAGAGCGCGTTGATTCGCTATCGCAATGGAGAATTTCGGGTTTTCACCGAAGCGGAAGGCGGACCTTCAGGCTGGATTGAGCAATTGTTTCTCGACAGTCGCGGGCGGCTCTGGATTGCCTCGACCGGCGACGGCGTTTGGCGGCTTGACGCGCCGAATGCGGCAATACGCCCAAGAAATTCTGGAACGCCGCGACATCCATTTGGAATTTGACGCAACCAAGCCCGTGCCGGATTTTAAGCTCGATGCAAACATCCGGCGCAATATCTATCTGATTTTTAAGGAATCCGTCAACAACATCGTGCGTCATTCAAACGCCACTTCAGTCAAAATTGATTTTACGCTTGCCGACAAAGAGTTAATTTTGCGAGTCGGCGACAACGGCAACGGTTTTGACGCGATGCTGGAATATGACGGCAACGGTTTGTTGAGCATCAAAAAACGTGCCGAAGATTGCGGCGGACGGCTGGAAATTGATTCGGTCAAAGGCGCGGGAACGAACATCATTTTGCGGCTCAAGCTAAAATCCGCCGCTTGGTCATGGCGTTAAAAATTCGCTGCCTACGTATTTCGGTAGGGCACAAACCGAACGATTTAGCTTACACTTGATTGAGACTAAACGAAATGATGTTGAGTATTACAGAAAATCAACCACCGCTAACAGTTGTTATAAAAGTCGCTATTATCGAAGATTTGCGCGAGGTGCGCGAAGGTTTGGCAATGCTGATTAACGGCACGCATGGCTTTTTGTGCGTCGGACGCTTTCGCTCGATGGAAGAGGCGATCGCGAATTTGAACCGCGAACAACCCGATGTGGTTTTGACCGACATCGGCTTGCCCGGAATGGACAGCATCGAAGGCATTAAAATTTTGCGCGAAAAATTTCCCGCTCTGCCGTGCATCGCCCTGACGGCTTTTGTTCCTTGAAACCAGACAAATTAAAAAGTTAAAGAGGCGAGCTTCTCACTTCTTTAACTTTTTAATTTGTCTGGTTTCATTACAAATTAGAGAACGAATTGAATTACCGAAAAAGTCACGCCGCTTGGGTCATTGACGACGGACATTTTGCCAACGCCCGGCGCGTCAAATGGTGGAACGCAAACGCCGCCGCCATTTAACATTATTTTTTCGACGGTTGCCGCAATATCATCAACGGCAATGTAAGTCATCCATTTCGACGGAATCTTTTCCCAATTTTCTCCCCAACAATCGTTGATTTCCATCATCCCGCCAACCGCTTTATCATTGAAATGAATTTCTTTATAAACCATTTCTGTCGTTTTGCTTTGTTCGAGCGTCCAACCGAAAAGTCCTTGATAAAATTCGGTTGCTGCGCCTAAATTTTTCGTGTTTAGTTCCTGCCAACAAATTTCTCCATGTTTTGGTTTTTCAAATTCTGCCATTTTCTATTCTCCTTAAATTTTATTTTTGCCTGCCAAATTCCATCTCGACCGCTAAAGTTTCTTCACCTTCGGGTGAGACATTATACATCGTTATTTTGAATGAATTATTGCGTTCCGTTTCGATTAGCGTTTGCCAACCCCAATCAGAATGGTCGGGAACAGAATAAAATCCTTTCAGTGAAATCGTTCTGTTTTTGCCCACATAGCCTTCGGAAACCATAAACTTGTCGCTCAGATGCCACGAATCAATCCAAAATGCTTTTATCAAATCAGAATCTTTTTCGTTTCCGATCAGAATCAAACCTTCCTGCACCGATTCGTCGAAAGTCCAGTCGTATTCGATTTTCAGAAATCTACCACGCGCCGTTAACTCAATGACACCAACCGAAGTTGTTTCTCGGACGGGATTTTCCTTTATCCAAGTCGTGTGCAAACGGTTTATTCCGCGCCATTTGCCGCCCAATTTTTCCATTATTTCAGGGACACTCATCGAATTCTCCTTTAGGATTTCAGATTTATGATAAAAAACTTCGCGCCGGTCGGGTCTTGAATCTGACACATTCTGCCGACGTTCGGAAGGTCCGTGGGCGGTGAAACGATTGTGCCGCCGTGTTCAAATACTTTGCTTGCCGCGGCGTCCGCATCATCAACCGCTACGTAAATATTGATGTGCGGTGCCGGCGCGTTTCCGCCATACCATTCCGGTTTCATCTCAAATAGTCCGCCGACCGGTTTTTGCGCGTCCGTGCCGAATTCGAGATACTCCATTTCCGCTCCAGTCGCTTCGCTTTTTTTATATTGCCAGCCGAAAACTTCCGCGTAAAAAGTTCGGCACGCCTCAAGATTGTCGGTGGCAATTTCCGTCCAACAAAATTCGCCGTTTTTCGGCATCCTCATCGCTCGTTCTGTTGCTGTATTTTCTGACATCTAATTACTCTCCTTAATTTATTTGAATTTAATTTGCTGGCCTGCGCCGGAAGTTGCTCTTTTTGCAATTCTTCTTCCGAAACATCTCTGATATGCGCCCCAATTCCCGGGACATTTCCGAATGAATCCTGCACGCCGGCACTGCGGTCACCGTAAAATTGGTTTTTTGGTTCTTTAACCGAAGGTGCTCCCGCTTCGAGAGCTTTTTGATAAATCGCGTCGGTGTCGGCAACCTATAAATAAAGCATAGTTTTCGTTGCTTTCCATTCATCCGAACTTTCGGAAAGCATCAACACCGAGTCGCCGATTTCCATTTCGGCGCGTGATATTCTGTCCGCATCATTCTGCATTTTGAACAAAAGCTTGCCATTAAATATTTGTTCGACGAATTCGACAAGTTTGTCGGCATCATCAACAATTAATTGCGGCGTTATCGTATGTTATCCATCGAGAATCGGTTTTGCCGAAATATTTTATTGACCTCCAAGAATTTAATTTAAAAAAATAAAAGGGAAACGAACAAAAGATTTTCGGTAAAAGATTTCTCACCGCGAACCTTTTGCCCATTTCCCTCGAATTTCGGGTCTAGGCAAATTTTAATTCAATTCTTTAGGCTTGAGTTGTATCCACAATTTCCGCGTCAGCCGCATTCATCCCGACGGATCCGATGCCGTTATCGCAAGCCGAATCGGAAGAATACGTTTCGCTTCGGCCGATTTCCTGCTCGTTTCCAGCTTTCAAAACAAAATACGAATCGCCGTTTGCCGCAGTCCGTTTTTCAAAACGGGTTGCGTCAGCCGAGTTTTTCTTGACCGATTCGATGCCGTTTTCCGCCGCGTCCCGTGTTTCATACATCTCACTGGACAAAATTATTTGCCCATTTCCAGCCTTCAGATTGAAGTAAAACTTGCCGTTTGTTGACTGCTTAATTTCAAATTTTCCTGCCATTTTATTTCTCCTCTCAATTGTGTTTTTGGGAGCCGGGCAAAGTTTAAGTTTTCGTTTGTAACTATTTCAAAATTAAACCTAAACTGCTTGCAGAATAACACTATTCATCAGAATATAAAAAAGCCTGAAAAAAAATTTTCAAAAAAAATGAGATGAGGATTGAGTTGTGAATGAGGTGGCTTTAGCTTCATGGAGAAAGCAGACGGTTTTCACAACTCAACCAACCGAAAAGAGGCTGTAAAAATTTACAGCCTCTTAAAGTTTAGCTTGCCCGCCGCAAAGGAACATTTGTTTCAGATTCTTGCTGTTTCTGCAAATCCTGAAGATGCTGGATCAAACCCGAAGCCGCTTTTTTTGAAAGCTCGTCGGTTTTGCACTTCATAATCGCGTTGCATTCTTCGTCCGCGTCAACGCCAATTTCGCGTGAAATGGCACGAATCATCCCGAGTTGTTTTGCCGTGACCAAATCCGACAGCGAACGTGCAATCGGATTGGAAGGGAAACCACCATTATCGTTTGGCGGCGGAACTGCACCGTCGCGTTCGATAACTTCGGATTCGCGTTTGTAAAGATCGCGGGCGATACCGAATTTTACCGCTGCGCGTTTGAGCGCGTCATGCTCGGCTTTTTTGATGCCAAGTTCTGATTCGGCGGTGCCAGTTCCGATGCCTTCACGGGTGACGCCGTCAATTGTAATCGCCACCGTAACTGTAAAAATGTCACCGATTTGACGAATATCTTTAACGGCGTGCGACCAATTTGGTGCATTTTCGTCTAAAATGTCGGCAACCGTATGCCATTCCACATAATCAACGTAATGCGTGTTGCCGTTGCGGTCGCGCCAGCCTTCACGTTGCTTGATCAAATTCGGGTCAACATTTTTTCGCAGTTCTTTCAGCGTTGACGTAAAATTCAAAACATTATTAGATATCTCAAAATTTTCCTGTTCCACCTCTTCCACACGGTTGAAGGGTATTTCTCTTAAAGTTTCTTGGGTCATTTTATTTTCTCCTTGTGTGTTCGTAAGTTGTTGAAAATCGGCTTCGTCTGTTTCAGATTGTCCTTTTTCCGAAACATCCGCCAAAATCTCCACAGTCTTCTGTTCGCCAAGCATGGACGCGCTTGACTCAGTTACGCTTTTGTCATTTGAAACAACTTCAATCGTAGTCGAAACTTTTATTGGTTGTTTCGTGGACGGTTCAGTATTTTTTGCGACCAAGGCGAATTTTACCGCCAAAATATGTTCGCAACGAAATGCCGAATCCGTGACAGCCGCTTCTTCAAACTCCAAACAATTACAACGGATTTTCCCCGAAGTATCGCGCCAGACTTCGTAAGATGTTTGTTTTCCGCGCAAACTCGGCGTTGAAACGCGGAATTTATCATTCTCACGATTAACTAAACCCATTGCCGCAATTGATTTGGCACGTTTTTCACGTTTCTCCGTTAAATTTTTTTCTAATGCTATTGCTGTCATTTCTTGCTCCTAAAATTTGAATCCGTTTTTGATCATTAAATTTCTTTAAACTAAAATTATTGGCAAGTAAAAACGGATTCAAATTTATTATGTTAATTATCCGATAAAACGCTTTCGTTTCATCTATGAAACATTGTATCAGTAAAATATTTTTGTTGCAAGGGTGAAACGCAGTGTTGCATATAAATTTTTCTTGTGCTATGTTTGAAACAGAGTTAAGACCAATGCAACAAAAGTATTGGAATCTTTTATAAAGTGGAGAAAGAAATATGGCATTCAAAAATGAGAGTTTGATTAATACAATGGAATTAGGCAGAGCAATCAAACGCCGCCGTGATGAATTAAGTTTAAGTTTGCGGGATGTGGCCGAAGTAACAGAGGTTTCGGCTTCGACGCTTTCGCGTATCGAAAACGGAACGGGTAAACCCGATGCCGATAACATTGCCCGTTTAACGAGTTGGCTGGATATGCCGGTTGACCGTGTTATGAAAAAAAGCGGGAATGATGCAGCGATTGAACCTGTTATCTATTATCCGCACGAAGCCACGCCGGAAATTGTTGAAGCGCATCTTCGAGCCGATAAAAATCTGACACCGGAAACTGCAAAAGCTCTCTCGGAACTTTTCCGCGTCGCTTATTCGCAATTCAAAAAGCCTGTAAAATAAATTTTCCAGGCAATTGCTTGAAGTTTAAGCGTCAGTTTTTAGCAAGTTTCGATTCAAACTAAATATATGAAGACATTAGCGCAAACCGGTCAAATTGGACGCACTTTAACCGCAGATAAAAGTTTTGCAATTGACACGACATTTGTTCTATTTTTTTTAGCCGTCGAATTCGGGCAAATCATCAACAATTTGGCATTAGATACAATATTTTTTGCAATCACGCTTTTAATGCTCATCGTTCTGCCTTATTTCCTTTCGCCGGAAGAAAAACCGAAATTCGGAAATTGGGTTTTAGGGCGAATATTAATCGCGGCGTTTGCGATCTCGGTTGGTGTAATGTTTAAACAATCACTGGGTGTTTTACCCGAAATGCTTAGGTTTCTGCCGATGACGCTATTAATTGTGACGGCAATGCTTAGTTGTTATATACAATTTTACGGTTTACTAAAACTTCGTTTGGCAAAATAGGCAAAAGGCAAAACGAAAAATAAAAAATCTGTGCTTGTTTCGGGAAAAACAAGCACAGATTTTTTTTGCAAAGAGTTAAAAAAAACTAATTTGAATGACTCAATAAAAATGAGCCGCATTTTTTTCGGCGATAATCCACCCGTCGCGGACGGTTTTTCCGTTCAGAGTGTTATTTCAATCAAAAATATTCGATTTCGCAAAAGCGGTTTGCAGAAGATTGGTGTCGTAATCCGCAAGCCGGAGATTGAGGTTTCGTTCTGTGCCGGCGATTTTTATTTTTTTGGAGGCATTAGCCATAAAAGCTTCGATGTCGCTCATCTTCCGCGGCAGATTTTTGGTCATCCATTCCACGCCCGTTGCAGTGACCAGCATATCGTCCTCGATGCGAACACCGATAGTTTTATATTTTTCAAACGCCGGACGAATTTTGTCGAGCCACGCTTTGACTTCCGGTTTATCGGGGAAATAGCTCAAAGCATCTTCGCGGATATAAATTCCGGGTTCGTTAGTTGTAATCATTCCGGGTTGGAGAATTGTATTTCCGCGGCCGCCAACATCGTGAACGTTCATTCCGAGCCAATGTCCCCAGCCGTGCATATACCAGATGAAATATTGCGGGATGCCAGTCGTTTTCTTCCCGCCTTTGCCGTCGGGAACTTGTTGTTCAGTGCCGGGAATAAATGCGCCGACCGCCGTGATCAAGCCGAGTTTTGCCAAACCTGCTTCAACAACTTCTTTTGCTGCTTTTGAGGGTTCGAAATATTTCGCCCCGGGTTTGATTGTTTTTGCGGCAGCTTCTTGTGCGTCATAAACAATTTGATAAATTTCCGCTTGTTCCTTTGAAAACTTGCCGTTGACGGGAAATGTCCGGGTCACATCCGCCGTCAAATGGTCGTATTCCGCGCCGACATCCATCAAAAGCAGATTGCCTTGTTTGACTTCGCCCTGCGATTCTTCATAGTGCAGCGTTGTCGCATTCGGGCCACAGCCGACGATTGACGGATAGCCCCAGTAATCGGCATTGCGGCGGCGGAAAACATACTCGATTTCGGCTTGCGTTTCGTATTCCATTTTAACCTGTTTCGAGGTTGCCATCGCTCGCATCTGTGCTTCGGTCGTGATGTCAATCGCGTGCTGAATCAGTTGAATTTCATACGGCGATTTGATCAAACGAAGTTTTGTAAATATGGGATTGGCGCTGATTATTTGATAGTTTCCGGTCGCTTCGTATTTGAGAAGTCTGGTTTTTTCGTCGGTCGAAACTTTCGTCAGCGATTGGGCTAAATCCCATTCACGCTGATATTCGCGGGTGTCGTCCGTCTCAAAATCATATTCGGGTGTTAAAAGATAAAGATTTTCAGCAGTCG
>JBDTZT010000673.1:0-2992 GCA_040005005.1 Actinomycetota bacterium | reverse complement strand
GACGGCGTTAAAATCAATACCGCTGCCGAGTCCGCTGAAACTGATACCGTTTGCCATAAATTTAAATGAAGCAGTGAGGGGTGAACGAATATTTATCGCCCGTCCCGCCTTTTTCTGAATTCTTAAACTTTATCATCCACGAATTGTCCTTGTATTTTGATAGACATCGCGTGGAGTTTAAGCGAAACTTCTGTCGGAATTTGCCTGATCGAATCGCCGGTTTTATCATCAATCAGTTCGACTACCAATTGCTTGGTTTCCTTGTCTTGACTGAATTTCAAAGAGATATTATGTTCCGCCAAAGAGTTTTTCAAATTCTCTAACTTATCATCCTGAACAGGCTTACTCTCTACAGATGTTTTTTTGTTTTTTGACTGAACAATATTTGATTTTTCGCCCGGCGGCGTTTTGATCAAAGTATTATCAGCAACTTGTGTAAAAAAGTTAATTTGCATTTACCAACCTCCCCTTTGAGGTTTTTTAATGATGAAAGGCGAACATCGGCTTCGTGAGCCAATGTTCGCCTTTCATTGATTAGGAGAATTAACCGGCAATCAATTATCTAAGTAATGAAAGGAGTGATTGGCTGGATTGATTGGCCTGCGACAGAGCCGCGACGCCCGCTTGTTGCAACGTGTTCAGACGAGCGAGATTCGACGCTTCGGAAGCGATGTCCGCATCACGAATCGAAGATTCAGCCGCCTGATAGTTGGTGATTTGGGTTGAAGCAAGATCAATCGCCTGGCTCAGATTATTTTGACCGGCACCAACCGTCCCCTGAATGCTGCCTAATGTTCCAACAGCCGTTCGAATGGTCTGAATGGCGGTTTGTGCAGCTCCTTCAGTGGAGATGTCGAGATTGTTAACACCCAATCCGGCACTGTCGGAAGCACTGGTTGAAAGGTCAACCGTAACCACATTACCGGCAGCTGCCGCATCAGCGCCGCCGCCGATATAGACATCAATTTGTTTAGCAAAACGTGATGTCGCATCAGGTGTCGAAGCGGCTGTTCCCAAGCCGATATTCTGCGCCTGACGATCAATTTCAGAGACAACGCTGGTCAGTTCCGCTGAGAGTGTCGCACGATCGCCGCTGAAAGTGCCGGAAGCCGATTGTGCGGCAAGACTTGAAGCACGGTCGAGCAGCCCTGAAATTGTGTTTAATCCGCCGTCAACGATTTGCAGAGTGGAAAGTCCGTCGTTAGCATTGCGAACGCCTTGTGAAAGAACGCTGACATCACTGCGATAGCTGTTTGCAATCGCTAATCCGGCAGCATCGTCGCCCGATTTGGTAATGCGAAGACCCGACGACAAACGTTGCAAGGTTTTGTTAAGACTGTTGCTGGTCGCCGCTAATTTGCTTTGAGCTGATGATGACGATGTATTGTTGATTAATGAAAAGTTTGACATGATTTTTGTTCCTCCGTGAACTGTTTGTTTGACCGCCGCATCCGTGCATTAGTCGTGTTGTTTTTTATTCTAAGTATTTGAAGCGCCGATTGCGTTTCGTAATAGTCTTATCGGATAAAGTAAAAATAACTTTAGGAAAAAAAAAGTTTTTTTTTTAAGCGGGCAATTAACTGAAACAAGATCAATCTCAACGATTCAAAATAACCACATCAACGCGCCGGTTTTGAGCGCGGCCTTCGGGCGTGGAATTATCTGCAACGGGTTGAAAGCCGCCGTAGCCCGCGGCCGAAAGTCTTTCGGGCGCAATGGCGTTTTCGACGAGTTTTTGCAAAACATTGGCGGCGCGGGAAGTCGAAAGTTCCCAGTTTGATGAAAACTTCGCGTTGGAAATCGGCGTTGAATCGGTATGTCCTTCAACCCGGATTTGCATTTGATTCGATTGCAGCGATTCGGCGAGTGTTTTAATCACTCCATCGGCTTCCGCATTGATGACGGATTCACCGGGCGCGAAAAATCCGGCTTCGGAAAAAGAAACGACCAAACCGGATTTGGTTTGGTGAATTTTTGCTTTTTGAACCAGCGTCGGATTATCGAGTAAAGTTTTTTGAAATTTGGCGCGTTCGTCCGGAACGACCTCGGTTCCGGGTAAAATGCCGTTGCCGCCCGTGTTTTGAGGCCCGAAACTCGCGGCGATTTTATGCGCTCTTTCATAATCGCTGGCGCCATACATGACAATAAAAAGAGCGAGCAGCAGCGTCATCAGATCGGCGTAGGAAATCAGCCAGCGGTCGCGGTTGTGACTTTCGTTATCAGCACTGGTTTTTCGGCGGCGGTTTCTCATTTCGGCAAATTAAATTGACTGATAATTTTTCGCGGCGGTTGTTTGGCGCCGATGCCGAGAATGACGGAAATTATTTCTTCGCGGCGTTTCATATTTACTTCGTGCCGCGCCCGGAGCCGTGCCGCGAGCGGGAAAAAGAAAAGATTGGCCGAACCGATTCCGTAAATTGTGGCGACAAACGCGGTCGCAATTCCGACCCCGAGAACTTCGGGCCGGTCTAAAACGCGTAAAACTCCGATTAAACCGAGAACTGCGCCCAAAATTCCAAAAGTCGGGGCAAAGCCGCCGGCGGCTTCAAAGGTTGCGGAATCCTGCAAACCTTCTTCGTCTTCCAAATCAAGTCGCCGCGCCAGAACTTCTTTGATCTGGGTTTCTTCGGCGCAATCGGCGACCAGCAGCAAACCCTGGGCAATAAGCAAATCATTGGTATTTTCGGCATAGCTTTCAACCGCCTTGACGCCGTTTTTTTGTGCCGAGCGCGACAACCAGGCTAATTTGGCGATTTCGATTTTATGAGCTTCATCGTTATTATCCTTAAGTTGTAATTTCCAAAGAGCCTTTAATGAATCAATGACGCCGCTGACTCCGCGCCGGACAATCACGGCGCCGAGAGTTCCGCCGCCGACAATTAAACCCGCCGCCGGATTCCACAAAAATCCGATGTTCAGATTTTCGAGCCAGGCACCGACCAGAATTACGGTCAATCCGAGTGCCAGACCGAGCCAAATTGTCCAATCAATG
>JBDTZT010000672.1:0-2995 GCA_040005005.1 Actinomycetota bacterium | reverse complement strand
GTGCCGGGCAATCACGACATCCCGATGCACAATGTTTTTGCCCGTTTCGTGACGCCGCTCGAAAAGTATAAAAAGTATATTACCGAAGATTTAGAACCCTTTTTCGCCGATCAAGAAATTGCCGTCATCGGCATCAACACGGCGCGTTCGCTGACCGTCAAGGACGGACGCATTAACGATCGGCAAATCGCCGGAATCCGCGAAAGAATGTGCGCATTAGACGATCAAATACTGAAAGCGGTCGTGACGCATCATCCGTTCGATTTGCCCGTCGGGTTTGATGAAAACGATATTGTCAATAATGCCGAACGGGCGATGCGGCAAATCGCCGATTGCGGCGCGGACGTCTTTCTTTCGGGACATCTGCATACCAGCCATATCACGCACACGGCGGAGCGCTACAAACTTGATTCGGGACGCAACGCGCTCGTTATTCAAGCCGGCACGGCAACTTCGACCCGCGGGCGCGGCGAAGCGAATTCGTTTAACGTCATCGAGTTTGAGCATCCGCGCCTGATTGTCAGAAGATTTGAATGCGAACGCTCTGAAACAGGTTTTGTCGAAGCGCAAAAACAAGAATTCGTGCAGAGCGAAAAAGGCTGGGAAAAAGAAAAGTAAAAAGGCAAAAGGCAAAAGTAGATAATAAATTTTTAATTTTTCTCTACGCTCTGTGGTAAATTTTAGTTATGAAAGCAATGCAAAAGAATGAAATTTTCCAAGTGCCGCGCCGCCTTCAAGGCGTTCAGCCGACTTTGATCCGACAGATATTTGAACGCGCGCTGCCCAATTCAATTAATTTCGGTCTGGGCGAACCGGATTTGCCGACACCGCAGTTTATCCGCGAAGAAGCGGCGCGGGTGACGCTTGAAGAACAAAACGGTTACACCAATCACGCCGGACTTTTGCCTTTACGAGAAAAAATTGCCGCCGCGTATCCGCACCTTGATTTACAGCCGAATCAGGTTTGCGTAACCGTCGGTTCGCAGGAAGCGATGACGGCGGCTTTTTTGGCGATGGTTGATGAGGGCGACGAGGTTTTAATCCCGAATCCGGCGTTTCCCGCGTATGAAAACTGCGTTAAATTAGCGGGCGGCAAACCGGTTTTTTACCGTCTTCCGGCGGATAATGACTTTTCGTTCGACATCGAAGAATTCAAATCGCGCCTGACGCCGAAAACGAAAGTTGCGGTCGTCATTTCACCTTCCAATCCAACCGGTAAAATTTTTACGAAGGAAGATTTGCAAGCAATTGCCGACGCTTTGAAAGATACGGGAATTTATCTGATCTCCGATGAGATTTATTCAGATTTGTATTTTACGGGCGAAAAACCGCGGTCAGCTTCCGAAGTTTACGACCGGACGATTATCGTTTCGGGTTTGTCAAAATCTTTGAGTATGACGGGCTGGCGCGTTGGCTGGGTCGCAAGTTCGCAAACCGATGTTGTCAAGGCGGTTTTGACTCTGCACGGATTTTTGACGGTTTGCACTTCGACGATTTCGCAAAAAGCGTCGCTCCTCGGTTGGACTGAGGAAGCTGAACGCGCGAAAGCCAATGCGCGTGAAATCTACCGGCAGCGCGGCGAATTTCTGATTGATTTACTGCAAAAAGAACTCGGACTTCGGGGAACTTCGCCGGAAGGCGCGTTTTATACGATGGTTGATGTTCGCAATCTCGGCGATGATTTGAAGGTGGCGGAAAAATTCTTGCTGCACGGCGTCATTACCGTTCCCGGAATTGCTTTCGGTTCGGAAGCCAAAGGCTTTTTGCGCGTTTCATTCTGCAACCCGGAAGAGCGCATGACGGAAGGCGTGCGGCGGATGAAAGAAGCATTGAAAGTTTAGCCCGGCGATTAGTCAAAGAGAAAAACGGACAAGTTTAAATTGGCAAAACGTGGAGTAATAAGAAAAGTTTTATTATTGTTTCGGTTTATCACATTTTCGTTTGTGCTTTTCCGGCTTTGACTTTATGATGGCGTATAAAGAAACCTTTATCTATATTTTTAGGAAATTAAACAATGAAAAAAATCGGACTTGTTTTGACAATGCTGTTGAGTTTAGCTTTGCCTGTTTTGGCTCAAAATGATGCTGCCGCGTGCGGTATTGTCGGAGTTGTATTAGTAGTTTATTTGGTTATTTTCTTAGTTGTTTTGGCAATCGGCATAACTGTCGCGGTCATCATCTTCAAATTCATTAAGAAAGACGCGATCGCGCGCGGAGATAATCCTAGTAAGGCGTGGTTTGCGCTGCTCGGCTTGCTCGGCTTGCTTATTTATGTTCTGACCAGACCGCAAGGCAATGTCATGCCGTGTCCGAGTTGCGGTAAAAGTCGGATGCAGGGCTTGCCGCGCTGCCCGCATTGCGGAAATGCATGAGAAGAAAGACCAAGATAATTTTTGCAGCGGTAGTTTTGTTTTTCGGGCTGGCATTTGTCACCGACGTTTCGCGCCGGCCTGAAAATCAACTTTCGGCGCGGGTTTATATCGGCGCGGTGCATCTTTATCAAGCCGTCGGAAGACCGCTTCTCGAAGGAAAAGTAGCGTGCCGTTTTCGCCCGACCTGTTCGGATTATTCGATCCAGGCGGTCGAAAAACACGGTTTGATTCGCGGACTTGTATTGACGACCGAACGGCTTTATTCGTGCCAAAACAGTGTGCCGATGGGAACGATTGACGAAGTTCCGGCAGATTAAAAATAATTTTATCGAATTCGGCGCGCGTGGGTTCTCTAAAGCACCGCGCTTTAACAAATCAGCGCAGAAAAATTAACATCTTCGGTTTTATTGTTTGTTATTCTCGGCGCAAACCGCCAAAAACCGTCTCCGGACAACTGATATAATCGTCTCTTTCAAAATTTTGAGCCTTTTTTTTCGATTTTACTGCATTAAAAGATAGCGGAACAAATTCTCGCGGATGGATAAATAGAAAAAGTAAAAGAAAAATATAAATGAAAAATCTTACGTCGCTGATCGTTGTCGTCCTTTTGTTGATTTTTTTAGG
>JBDTZT010000671.1:0-2996 GCA_040005005.1 Actinomycetota bacterium | reverse complement strand
TTTGAAGCCGAACAAACCTTTTTCCCGCGCTAAGATGCTGCGTCTGATTCAGCAGATTTACGAGAAAAAGAAATGGACTCCCAGCTTGCAGAGCGGCGTCACGGAGGCTTCGGAAAACGGCAATCTCAATATTCGGCAAGGTAAATCAAAGAAAACACTCACGCTTCGTCCCGACGTTTTTTTGTTTCGCGAGTTTGGCGATGAGTTTTACCAGGTCAAAGAAACCGCGCTCGTCGGCGGCGAATCGGTGAATTTTCAAACCGACGCGGCAGGCGCCGTGGTTTATCTCGAAGTCAAACCGAGCGCACAACCGACCGTCGCCGAAAAAATGTCGCCGTTTACGATCTGGAACGCCAATCTTTCGGCGTCAGCGGTGCAGTCGCGCCTCTCGCGCTACGTGCGCGGCATCGGTTCGCTGATTGATGTCCGCATCGCACAAAAAGGTTATTCGCGCCGCGCCACCGATTTGGAGATCGTCGGTACAAACGGCACGTTTCACCTCAAAGGCGGCAAAATCCGTTCCGCCTTAAGGCTCAAAGATCAGCTTTTCGTGATGAATAAACGCTACGACTCGTCAGGTCGCGCAATTTCCTATTCATTCACGGGACGCGGCTGGGGACACGGCGTCGGAATGTGTCAATACGGAGCTTACGGAATGGGCAAAATGGGATACAAATACGACGCGATTCTGAAGCATTACTACACCGGAATCGAGTTGACGAAGGCTTATTAGAATGCCGAGAAAAAGAAAACAAGAAAATATTCCAAGTTTTGATGGACTGCTGATACCAGTAGTAAAGGCTGTTATTGCTCTTGGAGGTTCTGGAACAATCGAAGAAATAAATGAAAAAGTTTATGAACTCGAAAACTTTACTGAAGAACAATTACAAATACCGCATAGTGAAAATGATTCCCGCAGCCAAATTGACTATAGACTTGCTTGGGCAAAAACGTATCTAAAGAAATTTGGATTACTCGAGAATTCCGCTCGTGGAGTTTGGACTTTAACAAAATCAGAAGTTGATATTGATTCTCTTAATTCAGAGGAAATTGTTCGTTATGTAAGGAATTTGAGGCAAGACGCTGAAAACAAGAAAGACCAAAGGGAAAAGGTCAATAAAGATGTTTTAGAAGAAATAGAAGAAACTCTTGAATGGAAAGAAAAACTTTTAAAAACAATTCTTCAGATTTCCCCAAATGCTTTTGAAAAATTGACACAAAGATTATTACGCGAAAGTGGCTTCGTTGAAGTTGAAGTAACGGGCAGAAGCGGTGACGGCGGAATTGATGGAAAAGGAATTGCTCGAATGAGCGGACTTCTGAGTTTTCACGTTATTTTTCAATGTAAAAGATACAAAGGTTCAATTACACCGAGCCAAATTCGAGATTTTCGCTGAGCCATGCAAGGAAGAGCCGATAAAGGAATTTTTATCACAACAGGTAATTTCACACGAGATGCAAGAAAAGAAGCAACACGCGACGGTGCGCCTCCGATTGATTTGATTGACGGAGAAATTTTATGTGAAAAATTAAAAGAATTTTCGCTCGGTGTAAAAACAAAAATTGTTGAAGAAATTGAAATTGATGAAATCTTTTTCGATAAATTCTAAAAGAGTCTATAATTGTGTTCGAGAAAAAACTATGAGCAAAACAATAACATTAGAAATTCCCGACGAAGTTTTTAGCAGTTTTCAAAAGCAAGCCGCGAGCAAAGGCGAAACGGCGGAAAATTTTGTTTTGGAAATTGTTTTGAAGAACGCTCTGCGCACAAAAAATGGCAGCTCAAAAAACGAACAGGAAGCCGAACAACAATTGGCGCGTTGGATTGGCGCGGTCAATAGCGGAAATCCGCGTTCCGCCGATAATGAACAAATTGATGCCGATCTTGCTCAAGAATACGGCAAAGATTTGTAAAAAACTATGCTCATTGACACTTCAGGTTTACTCTGTTTACTGGATAAAGCAGATTTTCGGCACGATATTGCCGCACAATTTTTTAATCAATCGAAATACCTTGTAACGACGAATTACGTTTTGGCAGAGTTTGTTCCTCTATCACAAACGAGAGGTTTGCGACGATCCGATTCTTTAGAGTTTTTAATTGATTTTTGTAATCTTCCGCGTTTGGGATTGGTTTGGATTGACGAAGATTTACACAATGCCGGTTTTGAACTTTTACAAAATCGTCTTGATAAAACTTATTCGCTTTGCGATGCCTTGAGTTTTGTCATTATGCGCGAACGCGAAATTTCAGAAGCATTGACGACCGACAAACATTTTAAACAAGAAGGTTTCATCAAACTTCTTGAATCGTAATGCACTTTTCCCGCAATCAAATTATCGTTTCGCTTATCATTCCCGACATGATTTTGTTAAATGAGTTGATCTTTGGAATCAATTAAAATCTCGACACTTTCGGCCTATCGCCCATTATAAACGCAGTTAATTTATTAAAATTGTCATAAAAGGTTTATAATAAATTTCCATAAAAACTTTTTTCGGCGAGGAAAGTATTTTTTCTCCTCGAACGGTAATTATTCTTGTCAGGCAGAGAGGTCAAATATGATTTATCAATTCGCTAAAGTATTGGTTCAAATATTTATTATTGTTTTGCTGACTGCGGTTTACGGACAAAGCCAACCGCCTTCGCCCGGACTTCCCGATCGAGAATCGGATAACACGTTCAAAGCGATGAAAAGCAGGTCAAGCGAACTCGAGCGCCTCAGGCGCGTTAACACCTCGCCCCGGGAAAACGAACCGCAGTTGAATTTACCTTTGATTTATAAAGATTTTAATAAAATTCAGCTAATCAATACCGAAAAATTGCAAAAAAACAATGCTGCCGGAAATCTAAATTTTCCAGCGATTGCCAAAGCCTCAAAAGACATCAAAAAGCGGGCGATGCGGCTCAAATCCAATCTTTTTCCAACAAGTAAGAATGAAGATTTGAAAATCGAACTCAAGGAAGATTTTCGGGTTGAAAGATTAAACGGTTT
>JBDTZT010000670.1:0-2997 GCA_040005005.1 Actinomycetota bacterium | reverse complement strand
ATCACGCGGTTTTTACCAAGCCGGTTGACGGCGGCGTGATGATCACGGGTTCGCATAATCCGCCCGACCATAACGGCTTTAAAATTTGTTTGGGAAAATCTACTTTGTTTGGTTCGCAGATTCAGGAAATCAAACAGATCGCGCTTTCCGGTAATTTTTCAGAAGGCGCGGGAACGAGCGAAAATACGGAAGTTTTAGCCGATTATGAAGCCGATATTTTATCAAAAATTTCGCTTGGAACGCGAAAATTAAAAGCGGTCGTTGACGGCGGAAACGGAATGGGCGGCGTGACCGGCGTGCCGATTTATGAAAAGTTAGGTGTTCAGCTGGTTAAACTTTTCACCGAACCCGACAGCAATTTTCCGAATCATCATCCCGACCCGACCGTCACGGAAAATTTGCAGGATTGTGTCCGGGCGGTCAAAGAAACAGGCGCGGATTTGGGCATTGCCTTTGACGGCGACGGTGATCGAATCGGCGTCATTGACGAAACGGGCAGAATAATCTGGGGCGACGAATTGATGGTTTTGCTGTCGCGCGAAATTTTGAAAGAAAACCCGCAGGCGACGATTATCGCCGAAGTAAAATGTTCGCAAAATCTGTTTGACGACATCGCCGCACACGGCGGAAATCCGATTATGTGGAAAGCCGGACATTCGCTCATCAAAGCGAAAATGAAGGAAACCGGCGCTGCGCTCGCGGGCGAAATGAGCGGACATATCTTCTTTGCCAACAGATTTTACGGCTTTGACGACGCGACCTACGCGGGCGCACGGATTTTGGAAATCCTGTCGAAAACCGATAAAACTCTGTCCGAGCTTTTGAGCGATTTGCCGGAAACATTTTCGACGCCCGAATTAAGAGTTGACTGCGCGGACGAGAAAAAGTTTGAAGTTGTCGCGCGCATTGCCGAAGAATTTGCCAAAACAAACGAGGTCATCACGATTGACGGCGCACGGATTTTGTTCGACGGCGGTTGGGGTTTGGTTCGCGCTTCAAACACACAGGCGATTTTGGTTTTGCGTTTTGAAGCCGATTCGGAAGAAAATCTCGCCAAAATTCGTGAGACGGTTGAATCAGCCGTCCGAAAACTGCTTTAATATCCGCTGATGAATTTCTTAAACTGGTACAAGGAACAATCGAGAAGACACGGCGCGGCAAAAGCCGTCAAACTTTTTGCGAAAGTTTACGGTTCACGGCTGAAATCCGAATTTGCCAATAAACTTTTATCGCCAAAGGTCGAATGTCCGGTTTGCGGTTGGCGCGGACATAAATTTTACGATTACATTGACGGCGAAAGTTTTTCTTTCGGCGTCGAATGTCCGCAATGCCTCAGTCACGGCCGGCATCGCGCTTTATATCGCTGGCTCAAAAATGATTTTCGGCTCGCGGAAAAAAGCGGTTTGGCTCTGGTCTGCGCGCCCGAAAAACCGATTGTGCCGCTTTGGGATTCGTCCGATTTATTGAAAGTTGCGAAACTCGACATCGAACCTTCGCGCGGCGTTGACGTTTTGGCGGATCTGCAGGAAATTCCGTTTGCCGACAATGCTTACGACATAATCTGGTGTCATCACGTTCTCGAACAAATTCCCGACGACGGAAAAGCCTTGCGCGAAATGTTTCGCGTTTTGAAACCGAAAGATGGAACGCTGATTGTTTCGTCGGCAATGGCGGTTGACGAAACAACGAACGAGTTTGGACGCGCAAACATCAATCATTTCGGCAATTGGCGGATTTACGGGCAGGATTTTCCAAACAAACTCGCCGATTGCGGTTTCACGGTCGAAACAGTCGAATACAATCTGGAAAAACAAGATTACAAAAAATTCGGGATTGACGCGCAAGAGAAGGTTTATCTTTGCCGAAAAGCCGTTTAGAAGTTTAAAAAAGAATATTTTTGATAAAATTCTGGCTGAGTTTTAATTTTTCTTCACTCGACAATTTAGTTTTATTTTTCAAAGGGCGCAAATAATCTTTAATTTTGCCAAGCCGCCATGTTATGCCGGCGACCCGTGCCGCAAATAGCGGCACGGCGTCATCAGAATTTATCACCGTCCGGTTTAATTTGAAAAGATTCGTTTCAAAATCGTTTCCCGCATCCATATTCGTCAAACCGCAGGAATAACCGACCTCTTCCGCGATTTTTATAACTTCATCGGAAGCCTGTCCGTGCGGATAAGCAATCGCCACATCTTTGCATTTGGTCTTGGCGACAATATTTTGATACGAGATTTGTAGTTCGTCGTGCGCTTCTTCAAAACATATTCCAGATAGATTTGGATGCGTATAACTGTGCGAACCGACCGTAACTTTCTGCTCTTTCAATAAACGCCCGATGTCTTGCCATGAAAGATCGTCGTGGTCGTCTTCGGGTTTCCAACCACCGGGATTTGCCGAACCGTTGACGAAAAAGGCTTTTTCCGTGTTACCTACAACAACAAAGGTAGTCGCGGGCAAATCACGCTTGGAGAGATATGGCGATATAACGGTCAAAAAATTTCTCTTTCCGTCGTCAAAGGTCAAAACAACCGAATAAGGCGGAAGCGGACGATTTTTGCGCCGCGCTTTTAAATATTCCTGCAGCGAAATGACGTTATAGTTTTTTTGCAGATAATTTAGTTGCGCGTCGAAAAGTTCTGCCTCTAAAAACATTTTCCAAGGATCGGCGGAAATCAAGTCAGGACGCGGCGTAACGCAATGATAACAAAGTATCATCACCTGTTTTCGATTACACCAAGCAATCAGCTTAGTCAAACCCAAGAAATAGAGAATAGAAAAAAAATGTCTTTTAACCATGCAGAGTTCTACATCAATCGAAATTGGTTGCGCCGTTCGGATTCGGTTTAATAAAGTAGTAAGTCCTAATACTTTACAAAAAAATCTGCATTTTTGGCAAGAGGATTTTTACTTTTTTTGTTTAATTTGGAATTATTGGCTGCTTTACAAGATGAGGTTGCAGAATAAAGTGATTTTATAGATATGGAAAGAAAATTAAAT
>JBDTZT010000669.1:0-3004 GCA_040005005.1 Actinomycetota bacterium | reverse complement strand
GGGCGTGGCGCGGCAATGGTTTGATGGCGCGAAAAGTCGAGATTCCGCCCGGGTTTGTCGCGCAGGAAACGACGCTCGGACTTGCGGAAAGTTACAGTTATAATGAAATTTACATCAACGGAAAGCAGATTTTCGCGGGGATTTTGAAAGGAAAGCGTGAGATTATTATTCCGAAAAATACCTGGCTGGAAGGTGAAAACAGCATTGTTGTCAAAATGAACAAAACCATCGAGCCGGAATGGTTCGGGCTTGGTTTAATGGGTTCGGCCGACGATGTGTTTGTGGCGTCGAAAGATGAAAAAATCCCGCTCGCCAAAGACAGTTGGAAATTGATGCCGTCGTTTGCCGAAAAGCACGAATACGCGCATTCGAGCAACAATGTCGGGACGGCGATTTACAACGGAATGATTGCGCCGCTGACGCCTTTCGCAATCCGCGGCGTGCTCTGGTACCAAGGCGAAACAAATGCCGGACGCGCCTTTCAATACCGCCAAACGTTTCCTTTGATGATTAAAGATTGGCGCAAAAAATGGAACGACGATTTTTATTTCTATTTTGTGCAGTTGTCGAGTTACGGCGCAAATCAAAGCAGCAATGATGGCAGCAATTGGGCGGAATTACGCGAAGCGCAAATGATGACTTTAAGTTTGCCGAAAACCGGAATGGCTGTAACGACCGACATCGGAAACCCGACCGACGTTCACCCGACCAATAAACAAGATGTTGGCTTGCGCCTTGCTTCAAATGTTTTAAAACAAACTTACGGGCAAGATATTCCATATAGCGGTCCGATGTTTGATTCGGTAAAATTTGAAAACGGTAAAGCGATTGTTTCGTTCAAATTCGCTTACGAAGGTTTGACGGCAAAAGACAAATTCGGATATGTCAGAGGCTTTGAAGTCGCCGGCGAAGACAAGGTTTTTTATTACGCAAAAGCCGAAATTGAAGGTGATAAGGTGATAGTTTACAACCCGAAAGTCAAAAATCCGATGGCCGTCAGATACGCTTGGGCGGACGCCCCGATTGATGCGAATTTGTTTAATTCGATAGGTTTTCCCGCTTCGTCTTTCCGCACAGATAATTGGCAAGGCGTCACGGTCGGAAATAAATTTCAATAAAATACTTGCCATGGAAGAAACATCAACACGTCAATTTTTGCGCCACATATTGGCGACTGTTGCTTATCGAGGCGGAAAGGCAATAAAAGATGCGCCTGCGGGTTTTTCCGATTTCAAAGCGTCGGAAACAACGCGGACGCCTTTGCAGATTCTCGCGCATATTGGTGATTTGTTCGATTGGGCGTTTTCAATGGCGCAGGGCAAAACGGTTTGGAAAGAAGCGAAATTTTTGAATTGGAATGATGAGTCAAAGAGATTTTTTGACGTTTTGAAAGCATTTGACAATTATCTGGCTTCCGACGAACCGATAAATAATCCGATTGAGAAACTTTTTCAAGGTCCGGTTGCCGATGCTTTGACGCACGTCGGGCAGATAAATCTTTTGCGGCGAATGTTTGATGCGCCTGTTGGGGACGAAAATTATTTCAAAGCGGAAATCGAAATCGGGCGTGTCGGCGAAAATCAAGCGGCAAACCGCACCGGGTTTGATTGAATCAAAGGTTTGTAATTGATACTAAAATTTCATGGAGTTTATGAAAAAAATAATTGTTGCCGGATGTTTAATATTCGTTTCGCTGGTTATGGTTTATTCGGGAGAAAGAAAAACTTATTCTTTTAATGATTTCGGACAAAATAATTCAGCCCAAACAAAAAACGCCGATTGTTCGGATGGGTGGCGCATTACGGGTTATTTTACGCCGCTTGAATCAGATTATAATTCGCCGGAAAGGCACGAAATCGAAATTGCCGAAGGCGGAAAATTTACTTTTAACGAAGAATTTCTCAAAGTTGTTTTTGACGAAAATGAAGGTTTCGGAGAAGGATGGGGAAAAACGCGTTTCGGCTGGTATCTGGGAAATTATAACGGTCGGTGGCACAAAGCGGACGCGCCGCTCGACGCCAACAATTCGCCGCTGGAAACTAATTCCGTGGCGGTGGATAATCAAGTTATTCCCACCGACAGCATCGTTAAAATTCCCGGTCTGCCCGACGATTACGGAACCAAAAAATTTATTGCCAATGATGTCGGCGTCACTGTTCACGGCAAACATATTGACGTTTACACCGGAGAAGGAAAAGATGCTGAACAGGAAATGTATCGCATAACTTTTGAAGACGATGATTTACAGAAAGTTTGTTTTCAAAAATCTGAATAAATATCTTGGCCTAATAATCTCCGAAAGAGTAAGAACTAAGTCCGTCGGCACCGATTTTTTCTTTTAAGATACTTTGGGCAAGCATAATTTTGAGCAAAACGCGGACATCATCACGGCGAAATTGGTCAATCAAACCTTTTGTCCGTCCAAAATCCGAAGCGGCAAGCAATCCTAATTCCTTGCCGTAATTGATGTAAGAAAAACTGGTCGTGAAAATCAGTTCGCCTTGTTTGAAGTTTGTGTTACGCTTGTTGTATTTGGCTAACAGCGATTTGGCCGTCAATAGATCGTTGGACATTTCAACCATTGTCGTCAGATAGGGAAACGCTTTGTTGGGTTCGATGACCGCGTAGCCCGAAGCGAGTTTCAAAATATCTTCAACATCTTCGTTGGTATCGGGAGTGGTTGCGACCAATCGACGGGCATCATCTATTAGTTTGACGGCAGTTTCGTGGCTTTCTTTGGTTTTCTTTTTCTCGAAACCGACCGCTAGTTCAACCAGTAATTTGACTTTTGAACTGTCGGATTCGGTTTTGGCGATAATCTTTTGGACGTCGTCGAGTTTATCGTCTTTGATGGCTTTGGTGGAAAGTGTTTCATCTATAAATGTCAAAACGTCATCGCGCTGTTTGCTGTCAGGCGCATTTTGAATCAGTTCGCGGGCTTTTTCGCCTTGTCCGGCTTCGATAAGTTTATTGGCGGCGGCGCGGTAAAGTTCAAGTTTTTGAT
>JBDTZT010000071.1:0-10117 GCA_040005005.1 Actinomycetota bacterium | reverse complement strand
TGCGAATCGCCGATAAAATATTCGATTCCGGCATCTTTCAGCAGATTTTCGATGCCCGGTTCATAAGCGCATTCCGCCAGCCAAATGCCGCGCGGCTGGCGCTTGAAATGTTTTTTGTAGTTGACGACGGCAATCTGAATTTGTGCGCGGCGCGCTTCCGGCGTTGAAATCAGCGGCAAAAATCCGTGCGTCGCGCAACAGGTGATGATTTCCAAAACGCCCTCGTCTTGAAGCTCGCGGAAAGCGTTGATTAAATTTCGCTGATAGCGATTGTTCCATAAATCGAGCGATGCGCCGAGATTATCAACATACATTTTGACAACATCGTAAAATTCGGGTGCTTCGCGCTGCACTCGTTCAAATTCCTTGCGGGCAAGTTCGAGCAGGTTTTCGAGATGCCGCGTGTAGCGTTCCTGCAATAACGGATCGGCGAGCATTTCGCAGAGCGGCGGCGAAACATTCATCGCCAGACGCGGCCGCGCGCCGGCTTCGTGCTGATTTTGGAAAATGAAAATCAACGGCAGATAAACTTCCGTGATCGCTTCGTAAAGCCAATCTTCTTCTAAAAATTCGGGATATTCGGGATGCCGCACGAACGGCAGATGCGCGTGTAAAATTAAGCTGAAATAACCTGTTGGCATAGATTTAAGAAAAAAGAAATTTGTCGACAGATTAACACAGATGGACACAGATAAAAATAGTCTGAAATAAAAAAGAAGCCGTAAATTTTACGACCTCTTTTAATAAATCTGTGCTTATCCGTGTTTATCTGTGGATAAATTTCTTAATTTCTGAAACTGAAAGAACTAAGCGGCGAAAGTTTCGGCGCGTTTTGTGGCGCGTCTTTTGGCGACAGACTTTTCGCAAAGGTTCGTTTTTTGAGCGTTTTCGGGAAGTTTACCAAACTCGCGCCGAAAACAGCCGGACCGATTTCTTCTTCCTCGAAAATTTCTTCGTCGAAAACGTCGAAATGTTCTTTCAACGCTGACAACGCGTTTTCCGCGCCTAATTTTTCGGCGTTTGCCATTAAATATGTGAAAAGTGCCGCGCTGATTTGTCCGCGTAAATCTTCAAGCGAAACGCCCGAAGCCAACGCCAAAAGTGCGAAACGAATTTCTTCCGAACTGAAATCCAATTTGGGTTCGCCGAGCAGTTGATAAAAAGCGTTGTCGGTAGCTTTTTCCGCGACTTCAAAATCATCTCCGGCCAGCGCAACTTCAAAAGCGTCTTGCTTAAAGCCCGAAATATCCAAAACCTGCGCGAAAGTATTGGCGGAAACTGCCCAATCCGCGTCGGTTGCGACACGCGGCGAAGGCGATTTGCGCGGCGTTTCAATCGTGTTTGAAAAAATCACGCGAATATACGGGCGATTCGGTGCGTAAAAACCGATTTCGGCGCGGTAGCTGGCGTCGGCTTCCGTATCGAACCAGTAATTTCCTTCCGCATCAACGGGGCGAATTTCTTCGCGTTCGGTTTTCAGATTGACGAATTTGGCGACGAGCTGATAACTGCCCGTATTTCCCGCGAAAACTTTTTGCAGAGTCTGGAACGGATTATTTTTGATTGACCAGTAAAAATAAAGACGATTCGGCGATTGCATCTGAAGCCGGGCGCGATTTTCCTTTTGCAGTTCAGGCAATTTCGGCGCGGCAAGTTCGGCAAAAATCGGGTCAATTTCTGCTTCTGGTTCAGTTTCCGGTTCGGCTGAAATCGGTTCTTCGTCAACCAAAAATTGCGGCGGTTTGGCATCGGGTTTGACTTCGCCGGCGGCTGATTTTATCAATGCTGCCGATGATAAAGGATTTAATGCAAAGTCTTCAAATACCAGTTCGTTTGGTATTTGTTCTGTTTCGCTCGTTTCCAATAGCTCGTTTTTCGTGTCGTTTTCACTCATAAAATTATCTTAAAAAGTATTGTATAAACTGGAATTATGCGGTTTTTTTGAGTAAACGACAAGCATCATTAAGAAAAAAGTAAAAAGTAAAAAGCCAAAAGGCGCGATTGTTTCACATTTTTATCTTGCCAAATTGTTTGTAATTTCAGTTTTTATTCGGGTTAATGCTTTTCAGCTTGACTTCGATTTTGAATTTATCAGCGTTGATTTGAGAGCGCACGGGCACCCGGCGCAGGTCATCTGTAATCCAGATAATCATACTTCCTTTCTGTTCAATCAGCCGATTATTGCCGAAAACTTCCGGCTCAACCCGAAAACACATTACTCTTCCGAAGATGGTTTTTTGCCGTTCGCGGGCAGTGACGCGCACGGGAACTTTATAAACTAATCCCGAATCGCTGATGGTAAGTTCAAAAACTTTACCGACCGCTAACGGCATCATTCGCAAAGCGTAAATTCCCGAAACCATATCGTGTGTTTCGTCCTTGATTTCCGAAGCAATTTTGCGCGGCGCACGCATCGGCTCTTTCGGATTTGTTTCGACGAACGTAACCTGTTTTCCTTCATAATCAAAGACGGATTCCGAATCGCGTACACGCTCTTTTTGTTCGTCGTGTTTGACGGTTTTGAGGATCCGGAAATTTTGACGGTCAACGATTGATTCGTATTGCTGAAGAAAACTGTAACGGAAAAGTTTAAGCAAACTTCCTTTCGATTTGGCTTCGGTTTTTATCAGATAATCATTATTGTTCGGCGCGTTGGTGAATGTAAAAGTTAAATCGGCAACCGCGATGCCCTGAATGATTTTGCTGACTTTTCCCTCATAACTAAGAACTTCACCAACCGCAAAAGGTTTTTTTTGCGCGGAAAGTTTTGGCGAAAACGCAACAAACAAAATAAAAAGCAGCAGTAAGTTAGCGATCTTGTGTTTCATAATTAACCGAAGAAATAGACTTTGACAACTAAAATCGCTAAAGCGAAAATTAAACCCAACGCGGCGCGATATTCTCTGTAACGTAAGTATAACTGAAAATCGAATTTTTCGACAGACATTTTCCAAGCCGTCAGACGCGGCAAAAACAGCGGAACATTTTCAGTATATTCCACGAAATCTTCGCCGAAAATTTGCGTCAAATCTTCTGCTTCGACGCGCATCACGGGCAAATAGATGCCTAAGAACAAGGCAATAAAAATAAGGGCAAGCCACCAAATGCTAGACGCAATCGTAAATCCGACACCGAGCAGAAAACTTCCCAAATAGAGCGGATTGCGCGTGAAAGCGTAAGGTCCCGAAATTGCCAGATTTTGATTTTTGCGAATATGTCCCGAAGCCCAACCGCGAAGCAGAATTCCGAGAACCGAAACAACCGCGCCGATCAGCAAAGTGACGGGCATAGGTTTTGCAAAAATCAGAAAAATTATCGCAAACAAAAAGCCAAGCGGAACGCGCAGACGCTGTAAAAGTCTTTTATTTTTTGAAACCATTTAAATCAGAAGTGAAATTATCTTTGTTTCACACGCCGTTTTCAAACTTCGCAGAGTCTTTTTTGCACCGCGCCCGAAACCATTTCGACCGAAATGTCCATACAAATCCAGTTTGGGCAAGTTCGCCGATGACAATCAATGCGGCAGCCGATGTCGTTTCTCTCGACACAAATGTCTTTCGGATTAGGACTTCCGTTGCGCCACCATTCGGTCGGACCGAAAATTCCGACGACCGGAGTATTTGCGGCAACCGCGAGATGCGTCGGACCGGTGTCGCCGCCGACGTAAATGCGCGCGCGCCTGGCGAGTTCGTAGAAACCTTTCAAACTTGTCCCGGCGAGAAAAACTTTGCCCGATTTGCTGTTTTGCAAAACCTTCCGCGCCAAATCAGTTTCGTTCGAGGCGGTTGTCACAACTGAAACCAGACCGTTTTCTTCCCAGAGTTTATC
This sequence comes from Actinomycetota bacterium, assembly GCA_040005005.1. Taxonomy (GTDB): domain Bacteria; phylum Acidobacteriota; class Blastocatellia; order Pyrinomonadales; family Pyrinomonadaceae; genus JAFDVJ01. Next base: position 6,289 of record JBDTZT010000071.1, on the reverse strand, counting down.
CGCCAACGCACCGAATTTTTCGGCGTGCCAAAGTTTTGTGACCCAACCGCCGGCCGGATTCAGAATCGCAAAGTTTTCGCTGGTTGCAGAAATAATTTTTTCGGCCTCCGCTTGGTGCGTTTCGTCGGTAAAAATCGGGAACTCGAAGTTTTCAGTCGGAACGGCGATGTTCAAAGACTTTTCCGCAAGCGTCAGATTTTTGCGGATAATGTGAATTTGTTTGGATATTTCAACTGTTTCGGTCAGCAAAAAACGGCTTGAAGGCTCGCGCAGATTTTGTTTGGAAAATCCGTATCGGCGCTTTACTTTCGCTAATTTGGCGATGGTTGCGGATTTAAAAAGTCCCTGAAAATCGAGCGCAATATCGTAACTGAATTTACGGATTTCGCGTATTTGTTTACTTGCGTCAAGAAGAATTTCCTCAATAATTTTTCCGCCGCGCAGCGAACGCGTGTCAATTTCGATTAAATTGTCTATCAAACGGTTTTCGCGCAAGATTTCCGCCGAGCCTTTTTCAACTACCCACGAAATTTCAGCGTTCGGCAAGGCCTTTCGGACTGCCGCCAGCGTCGGCAAAGTATGCACGATGTCGCCGATACTGCTAAGTTTGACAAAGAGAATTTTCATCCGTTTTATATGTTAAACCGTAAATATTAAACGATGAAGCAGACGCTGTAAACCGTCGTGTATTTATTCTTTGTTCGACAAAATGGTAAAATAACATTTGTCATAAAAATCAGGTTGCCGCCGATTCATTTAAAGTTATATTTTATTGTCTCTCAAAAACTATGGAAATGTTTACTTAAAATAAGCTATTCTAGAGGTTGGAGTTGTTTCCGCCCCCACTGGATTTGCTCCTTCCGGCTGTATTATGAACATATCGAAACGTCCACAAGATGACTTGCGCCCGGCGCTCGTTTTTTTAAACGGGGACTTACTTGCCGTGCCGATTCCGCTTGAGCGCGAAGAGGTTATTTTAGGACGTGCACTCGAAGCCGATGTTCGTATCAATGATTCGAAAACTTCGCGCAAACACGCCCGCATCAACGCCATTACCGATAAAGAAGGCGAAACGACCAATTATATTTTGACCGACCTCAGTTCGCGCAGCGGAACGCTTCTGAACGGGCAGAAAATCCGGCAGGAAACGCTTCAGAACGGCGATAAAATCACCATCGGCGAACATATTCTGCGCTTCGAGTTTTTAGACGAAATTGACCGCGAATTTCACCGCCAGATTCACCGTTTGCTGTCGCACGACGATTTGACCGGACTGCTTTCAAGCCGCTCGTTTTTTTCGGAACTGAGACGCGAATCGGCGCGTGCCAAAGCGGAAAATCGCCCGTTTTGCGTGTTGATGATGGACGTCGATTTTTTTAAGAATGTGAACGACACTTACGGGCATCTGACGGGCAGTAAAACGCTCGAAGAAATCGGTTATTGTATTATGCAAAACCTCAGAAGCGGCGATGTCGCGGCACGTTTCGGCGGCGAAGAATTTGCCGCTTTTCTGCTCGATGCCGAACTTCCGCAGGCACTCGTCGCCGCCGAAAGAATTCGTGCTGAAATCGAAAATCAGGGGTTTACCGTTATTCGGCAAGGCAAACCGGCGGATAAACATCACGTTACAATCAGCCTCGGCGTTGCCTCGTTTCCCGACGATTCGAGCGATGTTATCGAACTTATCGAAATGGCTGATTCCGCGCTTTACCGCGCCAAACGCGAAGGTCGCAACCGCATTTGCGCTTACCACGATTTGGAACCCGAAGAAGCAAACAAACCGCTTTCGCCGCGCTTCGAGTAAGTTCCAAGTTCCAAGTTCCAGGCTGCAAGTTTCAAAATCAAAGGTTCCGAGAGTGGGATTTTGTGATTTTTGCAACTTTTCAAGTTTCTCGAGCGTGAAAGACAAGGAAAATTTTTCGTGATAAAATTTAAGCAATTTAATAGTTCCAAAGTTAATATTCTGTAAAACCTGGAACTTGAAACCTGAAACTTAAAAGAAGTGATTACTAAACTCAATCTTGCCAGTCGCCCGTTTCGCAACCGGACTTTACCGTATCTGATTGCGCTTTTACTGTTGGCGTTTTCCGTCGGCGGCGCGATTTTGTGTTTTGCCGAATTAGGCAATATCAAGCGCGATAACGAACGCGCCAAAACCGATATCTCGCAGATGGAAGCCGATCTCAAAAAACTTAACAAACAAGGCGAACTCGTCCAACAAGAATTAACCCCCGATCAACGCGCACTGCTGATCGGCGCCCATAAACTCGTTGCCAACAAATCTTTCGGCTGGTCGCGTTTGTTTGCCGATTTGGAAAATGTTCTGCCCGGAAGCGTCAGTGCTTCGCGGATCAGCGTCGAAAATGTTTTCAAAGACGGCGACCGCATCAAAGCCGAACTTAATTTTGCCGTTCTCAGCCGCGATTATCAGAGCGTTGCGCAGATGATTGACAATATGAACAATTCGGGCGTTTTCAAAGCCGAACTGCGCGGACAGGATTTGCAGAAAACCGAACGGCTCACCTTTACCGAATACACTCTGCATCTGATCTATACGACGACGAACACTCTTCCAACGGTAAATCCATCCGATTTGGCGCTGAAGCAGCAAGGAGGCGGGCAGTAATGGACGATAAAAATCTCAAAACCGAAAATTCGGAAATCGAAACCAAACCGCAGATTCACGTCAACGAACTCGGCACGACGATAGATTCGACAGTTGTCGTCGAAGAAGCCGACCGCACGGTTTTACTGACTGATGATAAAACAATCATCATTCCGAAGGAAACGATGATTGATGTTCCGCCGAAAAACCGTGAACGCAAAGTTTATGCGGGAATGTGGGGAAATACCGAGCTAATCACCGTCGGACTCGGAATGCTGGCGATCCTGACAACTATTTTGCTGTTTGTTTTTCTCGTGCTCCCTGCGCAGAAGGAATTATCCGATAACAGCTCCAAACGCGAAGAGTTGAACAATCAGCTCCAGACGGCTAATTCACGCTACGGCACGATTACGACGACCGAAGATCGCGTTAATGAACTGATACGGAGCATCAACGATTTTGAAACGCGCTTTCTGACGACCGAAACCAACGGAAAAATCGCGCTTTATCAGCAGCTTAACGGATTAATTTCGGCTTATGGTCTAACGAATACTTCCGGTCCCGATTACGCGCCGCTCGAAATTGCCGACCAACGCAATAACAATCAGCAATCGGAAGAAGAAAAAGGCCGGTCGAAATTTATGAGCATCTATCCGGGCGTTTATGTGACAATGACGCTCGACGGTTCGTATCAAAATTTGCGGCGGTTCATCCGCGAAATCGAAACGAGCAACCAGTTTGTCGTGGTCAGCACGGTCGAAATCGAACCTTCGGAAAATAAGGAAAAGCAGACAACCGATCAAACTGTTCCGGCGCAAGTTGCGGTGAAAAATCAACCGGGAAATCCGAATCTGAATCCAAATTTTCCGAATAATCCAAATAATCCGACGCAACAACAGGGTTTTAATCAGCAACTGCCACAACTACCGTCACAAAACGCGACAAAAACCGACCGCGGCAAAACACGCGGCGAAACTGTTACTTTGCGGATCGAACTGGCGGCTTATTTTCGCCGTCCTAATTTTCAACCACAGCCTGTCAGAACAGGCGCCCAGCAGTAGTTTTAGAGAGCGTAGGTTTTAAAGACAATGAAGATTTTTGAGGGCAAAAGTCCGGCGGAAAGAAATAAAATTATTGCGGCAATCGTGATTGGCGTTCTCGCGGTGCTGGCCATCGGCAATCTTGTTTTCGCGCCTTTTTCGGGCAAAAAAACGATTAACGTCAAGCTTTCACCGTCTCCGACGGCGACGACTTCGACAAAAGGCGACACGGTTGTAACTTCGATGCCGAAACAGGATGAAATGGATCAAGCCTATCTGGCAACTCCCGTTTTAATGCAGTCTCCGCCGTCCGCATCGGATGCCGGAAGAAATATTTTCGCATTCTATGAACCGCCGGTTCCGACGCCGTTCAGCCCGACACCGTTTGTTTTTAAGAATACTCCGACCCCGCCGACGCCGACGCCGACGCCGGTGCCGCCTGTTACGATAAGCTATATCAGCAAACAAAGTGCTTACGCAGGCGAAAAAGGCTTTAAATTGGAAATCGGCGGCGATAAATTTACGCCCGAAACCTTTATCTTTTTCGGCGGAAATCAGCTGCCGACCAATTATATCAGTCCGCAGCAAATGACGGCGGACATTCCGTCGAACTTTATCGCCGGCGCAGGTCAACCGTTAATCGAAGTTAGATCGGCGGACGGCAAACTTTTTTCAAATAAGATTAACTTCAGTATTCAGGCGCCGCCGGTGCCGCAGTTCCAGTATATCGGCATTGTTTCGCGCAAACGCGGCAATAACGACACGGCCTATATTCAGGAACAGGGAAAAACTGTACCGACGGGCGTGCGTTTGAACGATATTATCAACGGACGTTTTCGCCTGGTCAGTATTTCACCCGCCAAATTGCTGGTTCAGGACATAAATTTAGGATTTACGCATCCGATTGAATTGGTCAAAGGTTCGGGACAGAGTTCTTCGACGACGATCAGACCGAATAATCCGAATTTCCCGAATGACGGAAATAATTATATTCCTTATCCGAATCAGCAAAACATTCCGGGTATTCCAAACAGTATTCCGCGCTATGTTCAGCCGACTCCGCAGCCGCAGGATAAAAAGGACGAGGACGACGATGACGGAAACAACTAAAATTAGTCAAGAGTCAAAAGTCGAGAGCCGAGAGCTAAATAATTCTCTCGACTCCCGACTCTCGACTTGCCACTCTCAGAGCGGAATGTCAATGCTCGCGATTTTGGCGGTAATGGCGATTTTTGCGATGAGTCTGCTGGCGGTTGCGCCGACCGTTTATATCGAAGTTCAGCGCGAAAAGGAACTCGAATCCATCCGCCGCGGTGAAGAAGTTGCCGATGCAATCAAGCAATATGTTCTGTTTTACAACGGCGCAAAATTACCGAATTCGATGGACGACCTGCTCGAAGGACTTCCGCAAGGCACGAAAAAACGGATGATTCTGCGACCTTCGGCGGCGGTTGACCCTTTGAGCGAAGACGGCAAATGGCGTTTGATCAAACCCGAAAGCCAGGCGTTTATCAGTTTCGGAAAACGCGTTCAGGTTTACAACAATGGACTTTTGCCGTCGAGTCCGAGTCAGGTTTTTGACCGGTATGCCTTGCCGCTCGTTAATATTATCAATACCAAAAGCGAAAGCGACACGGCCGAAGCCGACGACACGGAAATTGATGATGTCACCGAAAATACACCTTTTATCGGTGTTGCCAGCCAGAGCAAAAGCAAGTCTGTCATTGCCTATTACGGCATCGAAAATCACTCGAAATGGATTTTTACACCGCTTTTCCGGGGCGCCGGAACAAGTGCCATTGATCCGCGAAGACTACCGCCGCAGCTTAATCAAGAAGACATCAAAGAATCACAGTAATTACACCTGAGTAGAAACGCGACCTTGAAGGAGCGTGTTGATTTATAGTGAACACGCTCCTTTGCAACCAGCGTTTCCGCTTGTGAAGCCGAATTCTTAAAAATCATCTTTTTTCTTTTTCAGCGCGGAATTTTCAGTTTGAGATTCTTCGGTCGAAAAATTTTCCTTTTCCGGCGTTTGGACAATCACCGAACTCGGCGGATACATTTCAATTCCGTTTTCATCCAAAGATTTTTTAATTTCGGTCGCGACTATGTCAAAAACCTGGATCGGTTTGTGTTGGTCGGTATTTATCCAAAAATAAATGGATAAATTTACGCCGTCGCCTAATAAATCTGTGACAACTGCGCTCGGTTTCGGTTCGTCAACGACGCCCTCCGAAGACTTTAAAACATTGGTGATAATGTCTTTCGCCTGTCCGATGTCGGCATCATAACTGATACTGATCTTTAAAATCATCCGGCGTTCCGCGCCCGCGCCGCGAATCGTGATCGCGCTTGAATACATATCGCCGTTCGGAATCAAAACGAGTTCGCCGTCGTCTTTCCGAAGCTGCGTGGCGCGAACTCCGATGTATTCAACTTTTCCCTGATTATTGCCGACAAAAAGATAATCGCCGATGCGAAACGGCTGTTGCCATAAAATCAAAACGCCCGACATCAAATTATTCAAAATATCTTTCGTTGCAAAACCGATGACGAACGACGTAAAACCTAAACCCGTGATTAAATCGCCGAAACCAAACGAGGGAATAACAACGGTCAAAGCCGTAAAAATTCCCAAAAT
>JBDTZT010000668.1:0-3012 GCA_040005005.1 Actinomycetota bacterium | reverse complement strand
CGCTTTCTTTTCTTCATTTCTTAACGAAAATCATTATTTCGGTTCATCTTTTCGGGTTGTTGCGTGTAAAATAGATAATAAAGCCACGTATCGCTTGAAAGCGTTTGACCCGAATTTTTACCAATGCCCGAACAACAGAACATTGAATACAAACAGAGTTGGCACGACGACTATTTAAATTGGGTCTGCCGCTCACGCTAATGCCCTCGGCGGAACGATTTTTGTCGGTAAAGACGATGACAGCAAAATGGTCGGTGTTAGTGACTACAAAAAGCTAACTGACGATTTGCCGAATAAAATCCGTGACGTTTTGGGCATTATGGCAGAAGTTAATTTGCACGAAGAAAACGAAAGCATTACAAACTCTAAGTATCAAGCCGTTTGCCGCGTGTCAAAATCCACGGCGACCCGCGTAAAGGAACTGGAAGATAAAAGGATTTTGGTTAATTAGGGAACAAAAGGTTCGAGCGCGGTATATGAATTAGCATAAATTGAGTTGGTTCATAGTTGGCCCAGGTGGCTCACGGTTGGTTCACGAGTTGGCTCAATTTAATCTGCACGGCGTGTTGCAGGTTCAAAAATGCAGTCAAAATCTTTTTCGAGTTCATCCCATCTTTTCCAGTCGTCTTTTTCGTCAAAAGGCAGTTCGCCCAATTTATCTTCGAGAGTTGCATCTGAATTTTCATTTTCACACTCTTTATCTGTCACTTTTTTTAATTTTCCTAAAAATAGCTATTTTCTTATTTAAGAAAATTGTGTAAAATAGGAAAGTGATGAGGCGATTGACCGAAAAACAAATAAAAGATTCGATTCAAAATATTGATTTTGAACCGCTTAAAATCAAACTCGAAGACCGCAAAACACAGGCATCTGACGGTGCGATGCGGCTTGTCATCGGTTGGAAAAACGGTGCGGAATATTTTTTGCCGGAGATTTTAGGGCAAGCGACACCGAAGCAAGTAGATTTGAGTCTTTTCAGACTCGAAAAAATGACAAAAGCAGCAAGCGGAAAGAAAGCCGGCGATAAATCCGTTTTTCCAATCATCATCGCCCCTTACTTGAGTGAACAAACGCTTAACCGTCTTGCTGATTCCGAAATCAGCGGGATTGATTTATCGGGAAACGGTGTGGTTGTTATCCCCGGCAAACTTTTCGTCTATCGCACAGGCGAAAAAAACAAATTTCTCTCGAACGCGCCGATCAAGAACGTCTTTCGCGGGACGAGTTCGCTCATAGCAAAGGTATTTTTCAATCAGCCGGAATATGAAAACATTGGCGAAATCTTGAATGAAATCACCAAACGGGGCGGCAAAACTACTTTTCCAACTGTTTCCAAGGTGCTGAAAACTTTGGAAGAAGAATTACTTGTCAGCAAAACCGAAATGGTGCGTCTGCTCGATGCTAAAAAATTGCTCGAAAAACTCGTTAAAAATTATCGTCGTCCGCAAATAAGTCGGACTATAAGCATCAAATGCGCCGATTTGTCATCTGCCTTGGAAAAAATGGCGGAGAATGCCAAAAAGCAAAATACCCTTTTTGCGTGGAATTATCCGGCGAGATATACCGTGATGCCTTCGGATACATTCCCGATGAAAATTTATACGGAATCAATTGACGAATTGTTAGAAGGAGTTGATTTTGGCGAAACAAATCGCTTCCCTGACTTAATACTGCTTGAAACTGATGAACCGACTGTCTATTTTGACCGCCGAAAGGAGCAGGAGTCGTATTTTCTCTCGCCTTTAGAAATCTTTTTGCAATTATCAACCGAAGGCAAACGCGAACAGGAAGCGGCAAGTTTGATGATTAAGAAACTACTGGAATTTAAATACTAAAACCCGAAAGGAATAAACTTTAAATATGTCATCCGATCCGCTCCGCGAGCAACTTCGACTTCTTGCCGCAGAACTCAAAAAAGACGAAATCAAACTCATTTTGGGCGGTGGTTACGGCTTGGTTCTCAAAACCGAATACGTTCGCCAAACAAACGCCGTAACGAGATTCGAGGAAATCCCGCAGGCACGTTCGACCAACGATTTGGATTTATTTTTGAGCGTGGAAATCATCACCAGTGCGGAAAAAATTGAGAAAGTCAGGGACGCTTTGGAAAAATTGAAATTTGAACCAATCGCGCCGTTTTTTCAATTTCGGTTACCCATCGTCTTTGAAGCCTTGGAAAATCTCGTGAAAATTGATTTATTGGCTGCGCCGCCGGAAACTGAAGCACAACGAAAACTCGTCAAAATTAACAAACCGCGCATCAGACCCAAAAAAGCTAAAAATATTCACGGATATTTGACGGAAGAAGCCTTAACGATTGAAGAAAATTTATTGCCGATTGATATTGCCCAAGAAGACGATGCGCCGCTCGAAATCTACCTACCGCATCCGTTTTCGTATCTCGTGATGAAATTGTTTGCTCTGCGCGACCGGCTTGAAGATGAAGAAAAAGATTACGGAGCATATCACGCTTTCGACATTTATCGCGTCATTGCGATGATGACCGAGAAGGAATGGAATGAGGCGATAGATTTGAGTGAGCGATATCGTAACGCGTCCAAAATCATTGAAGCAACACAAATTGCTGATGAGTTATTTGCCAGTGTCGAATCAATTGGTGTGCTTCGCGTCCGGCAACACGCGAGAGCCGTTGGGTTTGGAATTTCGCCGGAAAATCTTACTGCCTTAATTGAAGATTTAAAAGAACTCGTAGCAAGTCGTTAGAGATGTTGTCTATTTGGCGGATAAAAAGCAAAAATGGCGGATAAATGTCGGTTATTGATGAAAAACTTTGACGAAAGTTTTAATCTCGCATTGCTTTAATCAAGAAACAGTTTCAATCTATCGGCTAGCGGTTGCATCATAATTGCATCAATCGCATCATAATTGCATCACAGTTGCACCATTATAATTTGATATACTGGAGGTAACATATTGATTATGAATGAGTTTTTTGAAAAATCCGCATCTAATAATTAATGTTTTTTGCTTCATTAAACACACGGTCAAAAT
>JBDTZT010000070.1:0-10129 GCA_040005005.1 Actinomycetota bacterium | reverse complement strand
AAGGTCGAACACGCGCAGGTAATTGATTTAATGAAAAAAGCGCACGTTTTTTGCTTCCCGACCTCGGCTTCGGAAGGTTTTCCAAAAGTTGTTTTGGAAGCTCTCGCCTGCGGTTTGCCCGTTTTGACAACGAAGGTTTCAGTTCTCCCAAAACTGATTGGGAACGGTTGCGGCGTGTTGCTTGACGAGACGACGAAAGAAACTGTCGCTCAAGCAATCGTGAGAATTTGTCAAAATCCGAACGAATATAAACAAATGTCGGTCCGGGCAGTTGCCGCCGCACAGCAGTACTCGTTGGAAAACTGGCGCGACTTTATCGGGGAAACTTTATGTCGCGCGTGGAAGGTTTCATCTTTGTCTTCGGCTTCTTAAAACCGATCCGCTCAGGCAGGCGGTTCTGAATTGTATGAAAGTTTGCTTTATAGTTGGAACTCTGGGGCGCGGCGGCGCGGAAAAACAACTCGTTTTTATGCTGCGGGCATTGAAACGCGCCGCCGTCGAAACGCGAGTTTTGTGTTTGACCAGCGGCGAATCTTACGAATCGGAAATTAAATCGCTCGGAATCGAGGTTGAATATATCGGTGAACAGCAAAATCGTCTTTGGCGGCTTTGGAAAATCATTCAAAACTTACGAAAACGTCCGGTTGAGATTATCCAAAGCTCGCATTTTTACACCAATATTTACGCTGCTCTGGCAGGAAAAGCATTGAAAATTCCGAGCATCGGCGCGATTCGCAGTAATTTGACAAGCGAGCTGACAATTAATAAATCTTTAGGCGGATTTCAACTTTCTCTGCCGAGTTTTTTGATAGCCAATTCCGATTTGGCGCGGCGCAGTGCGATTGAGCGCGGAATTGCGCCAACCAAAATCGAGTTTGTCGGGAATGCGGTCGAAGCTGAATGGAATGAAGCGGAAATCGCGTTTAAGCAAAAAGAAAATGTTACTTTTCTTTTCGCCGGACGGTTGGGCAAAGAAAAAAGAGCTGACCGGTTTGTCCGTTTAGCCGCCGCGTTGGTTGAAAAATTCCCGGCACTTCCCTTGCGGTTTCAAATTGCCGGAGACGGCGTTCTGCGAAAGGAAATTGAAGAACAGGTGCAGGGCTATTCTTTATCGAAAAATAAATTTGAATTTTTAGGCGAATGTGAGAAGATGAACGAAATTTACAGGCAAGCCGATGTGCTGGTTTTAACTTCGGATTATGAAGGAACGCCGAATGTCATACTCGAAGCAATGGCGCACGCTTTGCCCGTGATTGCGACCAAAGTCGGCGGAACACCGGAGATTTTAAACAAGAAATGCGGAATTTTGGTAGAACCTGATGACGAATTAAGTTTGGTGAAGGCGGCGAGTAACTTGATTGAAAATCCTAAATTACGGTTTAGCCTTGGGGTTGAAGGATTTCAATATATTAAAAACAATCATTCGCTCGACAATTTAGCAAATCATTTGACCGATATTTACAAAGGATTGATTAAATGCGTCGAAACAGAATTAAAATTGAAACGAACACCGGCACAGAAGATTTCGAGCCGTTAAATTGCCGCATTTTAATATGGATAACGCTATCTTGACATCAAATCCGAAAAACCGAAAAGGCAATTCTGCGCTAAATATTGCAAATCAAATGAGGGGGGATTTTAAGCTTCCGCTCCTTTTAATACTGTTGCATATTCCGCTCGGAATTATTCTTTACAATGCGGGGTCATTAGGGCTGCTTCATCCATTGATCTTATTTGTTATCGGCATGCGCCACGCGATTCTCAAGGACGTAAAACTTGAGCGCGTCGCGCAGATTGGGGCTTATCTCATCGGTGTCGAAGTCTTATGGCGGATGGCGGGAACACCGATTTTTTGGGAATTTGGTAAATATGCGACCGCTCTGATAATGATTACGGCGCTGGTCAGGCGCGGATTATGGAAAATCCCGGCATTTCCGATTTTTTACTTCATTTTGCTTTTGCCGGCGTGTGTGATTACATTTGTCCGAAACAGTTTCAGCGAAGCCGAATCCATGATGAGTTCGATAATGTCAGGTCCGTTTTTGTTAATGATTGGTTGTTGGTTCTTCGCAAATTTACAATTGAACCGACAGCAAATCAGAAAATTGCTTTTGGCTATGATTATTCCGCTGATGAGTGTCGCCGTGACAACGCTATTTTACACGGTCACCGCAGCTGAAATTGAATTTAACGGCGAATCAAATTTTGCGACCAGCGGCGGCTTCGGTCCGAATCAGGTTTCTTCAATGCTGGGATTGGGCGCATTTTTGTGCGTGGCATGTTTTTTATTATTCAAAAACTCATTTAATTATGCTCTCTTTTTTGGAGTCTTAGCCTTGTTGTTCACATCGCAGAGCGTTCTCACATTTTCGCGCGGCGGTATGTATAACGCAGTTGGCGGAATTCTGCTGATTATTATTTTTCAAATGCGTGATTTTAAAGACGGAATCAAGCGTTTGCTCCCCGTTATTGGTATTACCGCAGTGTTTTTGTTGGTGGTTTTTCCTTATCTTGATAATTTTACCGAAGGTGCTTTGCAAGACCGTTTTGAGGATAGCGACCCGACAAAACGGGGCGATATTCTGATCACCGATTTTAAAATTTTTGCTGACAATCCGATTTTAGGGATCGGCGTTGGAAATGCCTATCAGGAACGCGCCAAATACCTTGATTATAAAGCAATGAGTCACACGGAATTTGGACGGGTATTCTCCGAACACGGCATTTTCGGTTTTGTTTCGTTGGTCGCGATGCTTGTAATGGTCATTTTTAATTTCCGAAAGCAAAAATCCATTTTTGGAAAAGCTCTCGTCGCCGGACTTATCGGGTGGAGTGTGATGTTTATGCTTAACGCCGGCATGCGGCTCGCCGCGCCTTCATTTATTTGGGGAATGAGCTATCTGATTTTGGTAAATTTCCCGGTGCGAAATCCGCAGAATCTATCGGCGGAAGAACGGTTAATCGAAAGTTGATCAAAGCAATGACAAAAAAAACTCGTTTGTGTTTTGTCGGCAGTATGCTTGGGCGAAATGCCGGATATGTCACGACGCAGGGACTGATTACCGCGGATTTGTTTGCGTCCGAAGGTTATCAGGTCGCGTGTGTTTCGTCGAAACTGAATCGGATTGCGCGGCTCGCGGAAATTATCGCCGTGCTGATTAAAGACCGGCATCGTTTCGACCTTGTGCTGCTTGAAGTTTATAGCGGTTTGAGTTTGATTATCGCCGACGCGGCAAGTTTGATTTGTAAAATGTTCAAACTTCCGCTGATGATGGTTTTGCACGGCGGAAACCTGCCGGAATTTATCGAAAAACATCCGCGCCGGACAAAGCGAGTTCTCCGGCGGGCTGATGCGCTGGTTGCTCCGTCGGCATTTTTGGCGAAAAAAATCGGCGTTCACGGATTTGAAATCCATATCGTTCCAAATGTTCTCGAACTTGATTTATATCCGTTTCGGGAAAGAAGTAAATTATTCCCGCGCTTTCTTTGGATGCGGAGTTTTCATCCGATTTACAACCCCGAAATGGCGATTGAAGTTTTTGCCGAACTGCGAAAAAGCTATCCGAATGCGACTTTGACAATGGCGGGCGTGGACAAAGGACTCGAACCGAAAATCAAGCAGATGGTCGCAGAAATAAACTTGTCGGACGCGGTTAATTTTCCGGGATTTCTCAGCGCCGGGCAAAAAGCGCGGGCATTTTCCGAAAGCGATATTTTTTTGAACACCAACCGGGCGGACAATATGCCGGTTGCCGTCGTTGAAGCCTGCGCATGTGGATTGCCGGTGGTGGCAACCAATGTCGGTGGTTTGCCGTTCTTGATTTCACACGGCGAAAACGGATTGCTGGTCGAAAATGAAAACGTCGGCGAAATGGTCGAAGCGGTCAAATTATTGCTCGAAGATTCCGACTTGGCGCAAAAAATCGCGCGCGGCGGACGAGTTCTGGCGGAACGCTCGGCGTGGACAACGGTTCGCGCTGATTGGGAAAAATTGTTTGCCGAAGTTTTAGATAAAAAAACTGAGGATTCCCCGTCGCGTTTGCGTCAAACGGCTTAGCGGCGGAAAAGCAGAAGAGTTAGCAATGAGCATTTCCTTACAGATTTATCACAAAATGCCCGCCTGGTCGCGCAGTGTCGCGGCCAGTTTGCGCGGTTATTATTTAAGTTCGTGGCGTTATGACAAACACACGGAAAAACTCGTCGAAGAAGCATTGGAACGTGATTTCTGGAGCGAAAAACAATGGCGCGAGTGGCGCGAAAATCGTTTGTCGTTTGTTCTGAACCGGGCCGCGACGCAAGTTCCCTTTTACCGTGAACAATGGGCGAAACGGCGGCGAAACGGCGATAAATCTTCCTGGGAAAACTTAGAAAACTGGGAAATTCTGGAAAAACAAACCCTGCGGACGCGTGCCGCTGAATTTGTTGCCGACGATTGCCGGCGCGAAAAAATGTATCACGAGCAGACGAGCGGAACAACCGGAACTTCGCTTAATCTTTGGTCATCGGCGGAAACCGTCAAACTCTGGTATGCGCTGTTTGAAGCGCGTTGCCGGCGCTGGTATGGCGTTTCGCGCCGCGACCGGTGGGCAATTCTCGGTGGTCAATTAATCGTTCCGGTCAAAATGCGCAAACCGCCTTTTTGGGTTTGGAATGCCGGACTAAACCAGCTTTATCTGTCGAGTTATCACCTCGCGCCCGATTTAATCAACCATTACCTCGATGCGATTGCCAAATATCGCGTCAGCTACATTTTGGGTTATTCGTCCGCGCTTTACACGCTGGCGCAAGCGGTTTTAAGACAAAAGCGCAAGGATGTTCAATTAAAAGTGGCAATTGCGAATGCCGAACCGCTTTTCGATTATCAGCGCGAAACAATTTCCGAAGCATTTAATTGTCCGACGCGTGAAACATATGGGATGGCGGAAGTTGTTGCCGCCGCCGGTGATTGCGAACGCGGACGGCTTCATCAATGGCTCGATGTCGGCATTATCGAAACAAATTCGACCGCTGAAAACCAGCCGCAAGACTTTATCTGCACCGGATTGATCAACGCCGATATGCCGCTGATTCGTTATCGCGTCGGTGATTGCGGCACTCTTTCCGATGAAGAATGCGCGTGCGGCCGAACCTTGCCGCTGATTGAAAAAATCGAAGGTCGGAGCGATGACGTATTATGGACAACCGACGGCCGGCGCGTCGGGCGGCTTGATCCGGTTTTCAAAAACGATTTGCCGGTTAAAGAAGCCCAAATTATTCAAAAATCGCTCAAACAAATTGTTGTCCGGCTTATTCCGGCTGACGGATTCAGTCAAAAATCGGCGAAAAATTTGTCCGACCGGATTCGTCAGCGATTGGGCGATGTCGAAGTAATTTTAGAAACCGTAACGGAAATTCCGCGCACCGAAAGAGGAAAGTTTCGGGCCGTAATTTGCGAGTTATCGGCGGAAGAACGTATCAGTTTAGGCGAATAAGGAAATATTTTATGTGTGGAATTGCCGGAATTTATGAGCTGAACGGACACCGCGTTTCGCTCGAAATGGTCGAGACGATGGGAAACCTGACGTATCATCGCGGACCTGACAATTTTAGTTTTTTAGGGTTCAATGAGCATCTCGGTTTATCGCACAACCGTTTAAGTTTTTTGGATTTATCGGCGGCCGCCAACCAACCGTTCAAAAACGAGAACTACGCCTTGGTTTACAACGGCGAAATTTACAATTTTCGGGAAATCAGAGAGCGACTGACGAAAACTTACAACATTCGTTTTGAAACCACGTCCGATACCGAAGTTCTTTTTTACTCTTTGATCCACGATGGAATCGAGAATTGCTTGAAACAACTTCGCGGAATGTTCGCATTTGCCTTTTACGATAAAATAAAAGATGAATTATGGCTGGCCCGCGACCGTCTGGGAATCAAGCCGCTTTATTATTATCAGAAAAACAAAACATTTTATTGGAGTTCGGAAATCAAGGCCCTGGCGCAAACGCTCAATCTTAAACCCGATCCCTTGAAAACTCTTTTTTCAATCAATGGAAGCACCGAAACATCCAATGAATACACGCTTTTCAACGATATTTTGCCGGTTAAACCGGGCAGCTTTTTGAAAATCAAAGCGGACCACCGAACACCACAGGAATTTTTTTACTATAAATGTCTCGACGATTTTGAACCGGAGCGTTATCGCGATTTGGAAAGAAAATCCTCTACCGAGATTTTGGCAGAATTTGAAAATTTATTGACCTCCAGTATTCAAAGTATGTTGGTCAGCGACGTGCCGCTCGGTTCATTTGTCAGCGGCGGGATTGATTCAAGTTTGATTTCGGCCATCGCTAATAAAAGTTATCCGAATCTAAAACTGTTTACCGCTAATGTTCTCGGCAAGTTTTCCGAATACAAAGACGCCAAAACCTTGTCCGATTATCTTGGAAGAGAGCTTCTCGATTATAAATTCGAGCCGGAAATGATGCTCAGAGATTGGGCGGAAGTCACCTATTTTTACGAATGTCCGATAATTATTCATACCAACGCGATACCGTTTTCAAATGTCGCCCGGCTGGCGCGTGATTCCAATGTGAAAGCGGTTTTGACGGGCGAAGGCGCAGACGAACTATTTCTCGGTTACCCGCGTTTGTTGACCGAGCGATATAATTGGCTTGCCTTGCTTCCCGTGAGCTTTGTAAAATCCTTCTACAAATTTGTTCCCGGGCTTGATGAATATTTGTTTCCGAACCGGAAACAAACCACCATCGAATTTGCCAACCAATTGATCCGTGGTTTTGAATCGCCCTGCCGCGACGCGGAAATGGAAGGTAAATTCGATTTTTTGAGCGAAACTAAAAGACGCGAACAAATGCTGACCAGCAAAATGCTCGGCGACCATCTGGTCGGACTTCTCCACCGAAACGACCGCATGGGAATGATGGCTTCAATTGAAGCCCGGTTTCCGTTTCTCAATGAAGAATTAGTCAAATTCGCTATCAATCTGCCCGCCAAATTTAAAATCAGAAGTTCCCGGCGTTGGCACAATTACAAACATCCGTTTCTGATGGATAAATGGGTGGTCAGAAAAACGGCGGAAAAATATTTGCCGAAAAGCCTCGCGCATAAAAAGAAAAACGGCTTTCCGATGAGCGGTCATAAATACGTACGGGTGAAAAAAGGATTTTTCAATAACGGATGGGTCGCGGAAAATTTAGCTCTGACCGATAAAAAGCAAAAATTTATGCTCGAATCGCAAAATCCGTATTTCGTTACAAAGCTCGCTTCAATCGAAATCTTCGGGCGCATTTACGGACGGGAAGAAAATATTGAGCAGGTTAAAAATCATATTTTAACACACGCCGAAATGATTACTTGAATGTTTATTCAAATTTTCAAAGAACAAAAAGGGGGAGGAAATGGAAAGCAAAGTAAAACTTGTGTCAAAACAATTCGACGAAAATATCAATAGTTCCATTATGTTTGAACAAAGACCCTGGGGCAGTTTTACGATTTTAGATGAAGGCGAAGACTTCAAAGTCAAACGCATCGAAGTTTTGCCGCTCAGTCGTTTGAGCTATCAAAAACATAAATATCGCGCTGAGCATTGGTTTGTTGTGCGGGGCATCGCCAAAGTCACGCTCGACGAACGAAATTTCGTGGTTGGAGTCGGCGAAGCGATTGATGTCAGCGTCGGCGCGGCGCACCGCATTGAAAATCCGCGCGATAACGAAACGCTTGTTTTGATTGAAATTCAAAGGGGTTCATATCTCGGCGAGGACGACATCGTGCGCTTTGACGACGATTTCGGCAGAGACGCCGCAGCGGCTTGAAAATGATAGAAAAACAATCAATGCAAAAAGATTCGGATAAAATTTTGTTGGTCTCGGTCGTGATGCCGGTGAGAGACGAAGCCGATTTTATCGAGCGCAGTTTGAACGCCGTCCTGGCACAGGAATATCCGCACGATTGGCTGGAAATTATTGTTGCCGATGGGCTTTCGACCGATTCGACCCGAACAATTATCGAAAAATTACAAACGGTTTCAGATATTCCAATCATCATTGTGGAAAATCCCGGACGCATCGCCCCAAGCGGATTAAACCGGGCGATTGCTAAAGCCAAAGGCGATATTATCGTGCGGGTTGACGGGCATTGCGAAATTGAGCCCGATTATGTTGCCAACTGTGTTAAATATTTACGAGAAGGACGTGCCGAAGGTGTCGGCGGGCCGATTGAAACAATTGGCGAAACTAAGCAGGCACAGGCAATTGCCGTCGCCATGAGTTCGACTTTCGGAGTTGGCGGCAGTGCCTTTCGCACCGTCAATGACCGTGAGATTTATGTTGACACGGTCGCTTTTCCCGGTTATAAACGCGAAATTCTTGAAAAAGCCGGTCCTTTTAACGAAGAACTCGTGCGCAACCAGGACGACGAATTTAATTACCGGATCCGCAAACTCGGCGGCCGAATTTTGCTTGCTCCCGATATTCGTTCGCGCTATTTTAGCCGCAGCGGTTTCAAATCGTTGTGGCGGCAGTATTTTCAATATGGATTTTGGAAGGTTCGGGTGTTTCAACTTCATCCGAAGCAAATGAGTCTGCGACAATTCATTCCGTTTCTTTTTGTTTCAACAATAATTTTCTTTTCTCTTTTGAGCATTTTTTTGACCATTGGCCGATGGGCGCTGCTGACCGTTTTGGGTCTTTATGTGCTGGCTGATCTGGCCGCCACCATCAAAGCCGCCGCAAGAATCAAAGCCGCCGCGCTGCCTTTTGTTTTTCTTAGCTTTCCGATTTTACATCTTTCCTACGGACTTGGATTTGCCGCCGGATTACTTGCGTTTTGGAAGAAATGGTGGAAAAACGAACCCGCCGCGATACCAATTCCCAAAATTCAATCCTGATTTTTTATTTCAGAAAAAACGGCTTTCTGGAATATACCGACAGTTCTTCAATAACAGAATCAGAGTATCTGAAAATTTTTCTGCGTATTGGGAGTTAATGTTTGTCCTATTTCAAATTCAATTCACCACGCGAAACCAACCACCAACTTAAAAACACCGCTTTGCTTGCCCCTAAAATCACCTCTAAAATCGCTTTTGCCACGATAATTGCAATATCTCTGTTAATTTTTCTTTCAATTATTCCGCTTGCCAGCGCGGAGGTTTGGAATGAAGCCATTGTGATCGCCGTTATTTTTATTCTGAGCGGCATTAATACTTGGATCAACAAACCGGAAATTGAAAATCGCCAACTTCTGATGCCGCTTTTTATCTTCGCCGGTTATTCATTTATTCAAGGTCTTTCAACTCTCTTACTTCCGTTTTATCCTACTATTTTTCCTGAAAGTTTTGACGCGGTGGCGAGTATTTGGAACGGATTCAAAATACTCGCCTTTGCGCTTTTTCTTGGTTTGCTGCTTAAATCTTCCCGGCCAAATTTGAAGTTTTTGACGTGGAGTTTAATCATCACGGGCAATTTTTTTGCGGTGTTCGGAATTGCCCGATTCCTGCTGCAACCGGATTCTGCCGGTGAATTTGAGAGCTTGATTTCACCGCAACTGACGGCGGGAATCGGATTCGGGACATATGTCAACCAAAATCATTTTGCCTATCTGATGCTGATGGTTTTCGGATTAAATATCTGTTTGTTTTGGTATGGAAATTTATCAAAAGGCACGAGGCTACTATTGCTTCCGGCAAGTGTGATAACGTGGACGGCGCTGGTCTTAACCGCCTCGCGCGGCGGAATTATCAGTTCCTTTGCGGAAATTGCAGTATTGATTCTTTTGCCATTAATTCTGAAAGTAGGAAGTAAAAGCCAAAGCCGAAAGAGTTTTTTTCAATCAAAAGTTATGCCTGCGGGCAAGCAACTATTGATTTTACCGATTATTTTCGTTTTATTGATAATTGGAATCGCACTAATCGGACAGGACCGGGTCGTTGAGCGATTTGAAGAGATCCCCCGACAACTCGAAGGTGTGACAAATGCCGCCACCTTCCGTCGAACCGATGTGTGGCTGGCCGCCGGCGGAATTATCAAAGCCTATCCGGTTTTCGGAATCGGTTTCGGCGGCTTTAAGATCGCCGTTTCACAGTATATTGACATCTCCGGTCAGCTCGTCCCCAAACAGGCACATAACGATT
>JBDTZT010000667.1:0-3014 GCA_040005005.1 Actinomycetota bacterium | reverse complement strand
GGAATAATCAAACGCGGAAAGTAAACTTTTTTTATCAAGTTGGAACTTGCCACCAGACTGCCGGTTGCCTGCGTCAAACCATTGGAGAAAAGCGTCCACGGGACGAGTGCGGCAAAAGTAAAAATCGGATAGGGAATTCCGTCTGACGAAAGTTTGCCGAGTTTTCCGAAGAAAATACTAAAGACAACCATTGTCATCACGGGTTGAATGATTGCCCACAGCACGCCAAGCGCGGTTTGCTTATAACGCACCTTAATATCGCGCCAGATTAAAAAATGCAATAACTCGCGATACTCCCACAATTCCTTGATTTTAATCGGGACAAATCCGTGGGAAGGCTCAATCCGCAAGTGCGGAAGTTCCTTAAATTGTGAAGTAATAATTGCTGAGATCTCTTCTTCTTTGACAGCCATTTCGTTTAATTAATTTTCAAAACTTCGTAATCACCGTTTGAGGGAAGCGTCGTATCCGCTTCGTAATAACCGTATTTACTGTAATTTGACCGTTGCCAAGGGATTCCGTTCAAGACCATCCCGATAACTTTTGCCCCGACATTCTGCAATACTTTTTTCGCTTTGAGCACCGATTGTGCCGAACTTTCACCGTCCCGCACGACAATCACCACGGAATCTACCATAGCGGAAAGAATCGTACTGTCGGCGAAATAAAGCACGGGCGGAGAATCAATAATAATATGAACATACTTCGCAGATAATTTAACCAGCAATGTGCGCATTTCTTCCGAACACAGCAAATTAGCCGGATTAACGGATCGTTCTCCGGCAGTTAATATATGCAAATTACTGGATGGGTCTTTTTGAATTGATTTTTCTATTATTTGGTCATCAATTTCCTTGGCCGTTAAAAGACTGGTCAGACCGTAATCATTGCTTAATTCTTTAATTAGATGAATTCTGGGACAACGTAAATCAGCATCAATCAATAAAATATTTTCACCGTTTTTTGACAAACTTACAGCGAGATTTAAGGCCGTTAAAGTCTTTCCTTCACTTTCTTCACCCGAAGTAACCAGAATAGATTTCGGCGGACCGCCGGCGGTCGAAAGCATCAGGTGGGTTCGTAATTGTAAATACGCTTCTAAAAACGCCGGCTTTTCAAAAACATCCAGATTGTCATAATTTCTCGAAGGTTTATTTCTTCGAAGTAAAGAAAGACTTTTAGGCAACAGCCGCTTGCCTAAACTTAATGGGGCTGCCGGAATCGCTGCCATCAGCGGAAGTCCTAATTCATTTTCAATTTGATCGGAATGATGGACGGAATCATCCAACCACTCTATTAAAAATGCCAAACCGCAGCCTGCAAATAAAGAAACAAAAAAGGCAAGGATGACGTTTTTCGTTCGTTCAGGTCCGATCGGATTGCGCGAAACAGTCGCGCGATCAGCGACTATAACATTGTTCGGAGTTCCGGCCAGAATAACATCATTTTCTCTTGCCCGTTGGAGTAAAGCGTCTAGAAGAGTTTTATTTGTGTCAATTTCCTGTTGAATTATTTTATAGTTAATCGAAGCTTCATTTTGTTTGATGACTTCGTTGCGTTGATTATTAAAAGAACTTCTTATTTCTTTTTCGCGGGCGATTGCTTCATTAAGTTTTTCTTCGAGAGAAGCATTTTGAATACCGGAAGCGCGTTTTTGAATTGTCGCAAGCTGTGTTTCGACGTCCTCGATTTGTTTTTTGGTTTGAATAACTTCATACCATGCGTCCGTGTATTCGAGTTTCAGCTGTGCCAGTTTTTGGCGTAATTCATTTAATTTTGACTCAAGGGCAACAACTTGTGGGTCTTTGCTTTGGTCGGTCGCCGCTCGCATCTGATTTTGTAAAGCGGCTTGGTAAGTAGTTTGGGCGGCAATCCGATCATTTTCTGCCTGACCGAGTTTGGTATTTAAATCCGAATATCTTTGAGCGATAGTATTTTGACTGGCATCAGGCGATATGACTTGATTATTCCTTGAGTAATTGATTAATTTTTCTTCATCGGTACGGATCGCTCCTTGCAGTTCGGCAATTCTTTTTTCTAGAAAATCGCTTGCTGAGGCATTTGTTTGAACTTTTTGTTCTAAATTTTGCAAAACATAAAGATCGCTGATAGTGTTGACAATCTTCGCGGCAATTGCCGGATCTTCGTGCGTGTATTCGATTTCAATAAGGCGGGTTTCCACGTTTTTTGTCCGTGAATCTTTAACCGGCGAAACTGTCAAATTCTTTTTCAGCAAAGCTACCAATGAAGCTAATCTTTCCGTTTCTTTGTCCGTCACCGGAGGAGTTTCGTTATTTATGTTTATTTTATTTTTGTCGAGGCTATTTGATATTGTAGAAGGCTGTTCTGAAACGGGCGGATGATATAATCCGAACATTTTTTTGACATTTTGCCAAACTGTCAGCTGTCTGCCTTTCTGCGGATTAAGAAAATTTTCGTTGTGTTCCAAATCCAAAGATGCGATTACCTTCTGGAGAAGTCCCGACCCTTCAAGAATTTGCAATTGAGTGGTGAAATAAGCCGGATCGCTACCAGCATTATTGACAATAATCGGACTGCCCCCGGAGCGACTGCCCGCGGCCGGATTATTTTCCGTATTAACCTGAACTCGCGCTTGAGATTTATAATAATCAGGTTTTTGCGCGACATAAACGATCGTTGCTCCGGTAACAAGTAAAGTCAGGGTTAGAACTAAAAACCAATGATTAAACAGGCTTACAAAAAAATTGCGGAGCATTGTTTTTTCACTATCGGGGCTGGTCGCTCCGTAATATCCGTCATCAGGATAGATACCTTTGTACTCCATCGGGTAGCCCGGTTCGATTTCGACTAAGTCGTTATTGTAATTGGTGGAATTTAATTTTTTCATACGCCTTCTTGTTTTTGTAGCTGATTCATGGGCATTTTTTTGAAAAAAAAATTATAGCCCGGCATTATTTAAGGAATAATCACCGGCACCCGCGTTATCGCCGGAACAATTGATCTTATAAGGTCTTTAAGAAATTTACGGGATC
>JBDTZT010000666.1:0-3019 GCA_040005005.1 Actinomycetota bacterium | reverse complement strand
GATGCGCCCGTTTTTGACTTCAAATTACGGCAATCCTTCGTCCGCCCATACTTTTGGACGCGAAGTCCGACAAACAGTTGAAAAATCACGCGAACAGGTTGCCTCGCTGATCGGTGCGGGCTTTGCCAACGAAATAATTTTTACGTCGGGCGGCACGGAAAGCGATAATTGGGCGATTCGCGGCAGCTTGGAAGCCAATCCCGGGAAAAAACATATCGTCACAACGCGGGTCGAACACGAAGCCGTGCGGAAACTTTGCGAAAAATTAGAAGGACATTACGAAATAACGTGGCTCGAAGTTGATGAACAAGGCACGCTTGATTTGGACGAACTTGAAAATTCCTTGCGCAGAGAGACGGCGATTGTTTCGGTGATGATGGCGAATAACGAAACCGGAATTATGTTTCCCGTCGCGCGCATTGCGGAAATTGTGAAGGCCAACTCCGCGGCAATTTTTCACGTTGACGGCGTCAACACGGTCGGTAAAGTTCCGGTTGATTTAAAGAATACGGCGATTGATTTGTTTTCGGTTTCGGGACATAAATTTCACGCGCCGAAAGGCATCGGTGCGCTTTATGTCCGCGAAAATCTCACATTTCCCTCATATTTTATCGGCGGCGGACAGGAAAGCGCGCGCCGTGCGGGAACGGAAGCGGTTCATCAAATCGCCGCGCTTGGCAAAGCAGCGGAATTGGTGCAAGATTTTTCTGCCGCCCCGAAAGTTTTTGAGTTAAGAAACAAACTCGAAAACGAAATTTTGCAAAAAATTCCAAATTCTCGTTTGAACGGGACATCGGATTACGCGCGCCGTCTTCCGAACACGTCGAGCATTTCGTTCGAGAACACAAATGGCGAAGCGATTCTTGCAAGGCTCAACGATCTCGGCGTCTGCGTTTCGACGGGTTCGGCGTGTAACGCGGAAAATCATGTCGCGTCGGCAGTTTTGCAAGCGATGAATGTGCCCTATTCATCAGCAATGGGCGCAATCCGCTTTTCGCTCGGGCGATATAACACGGAAACGGAAATAGATTTTGTTTTGCAGACGCTTTCTAAAATAATTCAGGAGTTAAATATAATATCTCTGTAAATCGTTTTATCATCACTTAAAAGTTTGTGATGAAATCAATCATCAAGAGAATTATAATCCCAATCGATTTGGAGTAAATCTTCAATTTCGAGAAACTTTTCATCATCAGAAGCCGCCGCATCAAAACTTGCTCCTTACTTTGCTTTCAACTAAACAAATAACTTTTCCTTTATCTGTAAAGACTTGCAGACCTGAATGATTTTCTCCAACTCAAAAAGGGATTTATTTTAATTACGAAAGAAGGTAATATCTGGATTCAAAGCGTTGATAAATAGCAACGGTTTTAGAAAGAGTTCTAACCGCGAATTGACGCGAATTTGTGCTAATAAAGAAAAAAGTTGTTCCGGGTAAAAAAAAATTTCTTACTTAGCACAAATTCGCGGGCAATTGCAGTCGCCGATTGATAATCTGCAGCTCGAATTTGTTAAACTTAAATAAAAACGATGATCAAGGAGAAAGCGTTATTTTTACAAGATTTTGAGGTGCAGACAGTGGAAAAGATTTCGCTTCTGGAACACACCCGCGAACTCGTTTTGGCGCATGGTTGGAACACGACTTCTTATCAAATTCTAAATCCCGGAATCAAGCGTTGGTTTTCGGCGGCGAATGATGCGGTTGTCGGCTTTGAATCGGCGTGCGGTATGCGTGTCGTGGCCGGTGCGCCGGTTTGCGTGGGCGAGCGTCTGAATGATGTTGTCGCCGAATTTGAAAATGAGGCGACGCAATCAAAGGAAAGCGTTTGTTATTTTGCTGCCGAGGCGCGTCTCGAATCGGTCTATAAAAATACGCCGAATCACGCTAAAATTCTGCTCGGCGCACAACCCGTCTGGCAGCCGAAGAATTGGGCAGCCATTGTTGCCGCGCATAAATCTCTGCGGGCGCAAATCAATCGGGCGCGAAACAAAGGCGTGAAGGTTGCCGAATGGGCGACCGATCGCGCTTATCAAAATCCCGTGTTGATTGAGTGTTTGAAAGAATGGCTGGCCGCGAAAGGTTTGCCGCCGCTTCATTTTCTGGTCGAGCCTGACACGCTTTCGCGTCTTTTTGACAGACGCGTTTTTGTTGCCGAATGCGACGGCGCAATTGCCGGGTTTGTGTTGTTGTCGCCGGTGTCAACGCGCAACGGCTGGCTGTTTGAGCAGTTTATTCATCGTCCGGGTGCGCCGAACGGGACAGTCGAATTGATGATTGATACGGCGATGCGTGCGTTGGCGGAAGACGGCTCTGATTATGCGACGCTCGGACTTTCGCCGCTCTCGGTCAGAGCAAAGGTTGAGCCATTTGATAATCCGCTGTGGCTTCGCGTTCTGCTCGCGTGGCTGCGGAAACACGCGCAGAGATTTTACAATTTCGACGGTCTTGATGCCTTCAAAGCAAAACTCCAGCCCGAAAATTGGGAACCCGTTTTTGCCATCTACAACAAACCGCGCATCTCTCTGCGAATGCTCTACGCGATTGCTTCGGTCTTTAGCGGAAATAAACCTGTTCGATTAATTCTCGGCGGTTTGTGGCGGGCAGTTTTGACGGAAATAAAATGGCTGCGGCAAAAAAATGATAAAAAGTTTCTTGGATAATTCATTCCTTTCAGATTTAACTTTTTTGTAAAATCATTTTATAAACCTTTCGCCTGTTTTATGCGTTAATAGCTGAGAGATTTTTCATAAACACTTTGGAGATAAGCAATGATTAACAAAATTTATTGGCGGTTTTTACTTTCGCTCGTGATCACATTTTCGATTTTTACCGTTTCTCTACCGCAAATCGGTTACGCGCAAACTTCCGTAAAGACACAGGTTTCGTCCGATTTGCAGAAAAGTCTGCAAATCATCGAAGAAAAAACGGAAGCCCGGCGCAAGGAACTCGGTATTCCGGGAATGTCGCTCGTGATTGTCAAAGACGGCGAGATAATTTATATGAAAGGCTTGGGCTACA
>JBDTZT010000665.1:0-3022 GCA_040005005.1 Actinomycetota bacterium | reverse complement strand
AACGTAAATTCATTCGGCGTCACAAAAGTTTCCGCCGAACCCGTTACTTCGATCACTCTTTTTTCTGTTGGTGTCTGCGTAAACGCGGTTGCCGTGACAAAAAACACCGCGACCATTAGCAAAAGAATACGGTTTGCTTTTTTCATATTGGTTGTTTTCCCCTTTGAATTAATTTTTAACTTTGAACTCTTCGATATTTATGCGTAATCGGTCGGCGGCGCCCGACA
Source organism: Actinomycetota bacterium (assembly GCA_040005005.1). GTDB lineage: Bacteria > Acidobacteriota > Blastocatellia > Pyrinomonadales > Pyrinomonadaceae > JAFDVJ01. Next base: position 2,795 of record JBDTZT010000665.1, on the reverse strand, counting down.
CCGATCGCGTTTTTGGAAATAATCAGCGTTGGCGGCAATTGTTGGCGTTTGAATTCGTTTGACGGATGTTCGACTTTGTTCAGGATTTCGTAAACCAGTTTTGCATCATTTCCTTTTTCAATAATCTCGCCGGGCGAGCATTTGTTTTCAAAATAGAGATGCAGAATCGGATCCATCAGTTCGTAAGGCGGCAGGGAATCCTGGTCGAACTGATTCGGCGCGAGTTCGGCGGACGGCTTTTTGTCAATGATTTTGTTCGGGATGATTTCGCGTCCCGCCGCATCGTTGATTTGCCGCGCAATCTGCCAGACTTCGGTCTTCAAACAATCGCCCAAGACAGCCAGACCGCCGTTTGTGTCCCCGTAAAGCGTGCAGTAGCCGACGGCGAGTTCCGATTTATTGCCCGTTGACAACAATAAACGACCTTCAGCGTTGGAAATCGCCATCAAAGTCACACCTCTTAACCTTGACTGCATATTTTCCGCCGCCAGAGATTCGCCGCCTTTTGTCGGTTTGTGCAAATTCATTTGCTTCAATAAAACTTCAAATGTGCTTGAAATCGGTTCAATTCTGCCTTCACAACCGAGATTCTTTATTAATTCTTCCGAATCTTTAACACTGCCTTCGGACGAAAACGGCGACGGCATCATCACGCAGAGCAAATTCTCCGCGCCGATGGCTTCCGCCGCAAGTGCCGCGACGAGCGACGAATCAATTCCGCCCGAAAGTCCGAGGACGCATTTTGTAAAACGGTTTTTCTGCGCGTAATCACGGATTCCGAGGACCAATGCTTGATGAATCGCTTCGATCTCGCCGCCCGTGATGCCGCGTGAATCGGGCAACGCGTCGTTTATTTCGACGGTTTCAACAAATTCTTGAAATGCCGGTGCCTGCAAGATTATGTCGCCTTGCGAATCGGCGACGAGGCTTGCGCCATCGAAGATAATGCCGTCATTTCCGCCGACCAAATTAACAAAAACAATCGGCACTTTCGCAATTCGCGCGCGGTGTGAAACCATATCGCAGCGCAGTTTGATTTTGCCTTTGTTGTAGGGCGAAGCATTGATCGCAATGATAATTTCCGCGCCGTGCTGAACTACTATGTCGGTCGGGTCATTGTCATAAAGCCGTTCTTTCCAAAAGGTTTTATCGTTCCAAAAATCTTCGCAGACAACAACGCCGAGATGATGCAATTTTCCGTCACGAGTAGTAATTTCAACTATTCCGTCAGGATTCGTGTCCGGTTCAAAATAGCGGGGATCATCGAAAACGTCGTATTCGGGCAGCAAACTTTTATCGACAAAACTGACGAGTTTGCCGTTTGAAATAACCGCCGCCGCATTGTATAAACGTCTGCCGTCGTTGTCTTCGTTCGGGCGAATCGTGCCGACGATCGCCGTGATGCCTGTCGTGGAGGGAATGATCTTTTTGAGCGGATCAAACGCGTGTTCGATAATATCGCGGTCTTGAAACCAATCCTGCGAAGTGTAGCCGTGCGTACAGACTTCGGGAAAAACGATCAGATCCGAGCCGTCGGCTTTGGCTTTTTCAATCGCCTGCAAAATTTTCGCGACATTGCCTTCGATGTCGCCGTTCGTCGTGTTGATTTGTCCGATGGTAACTTTCATTTTTATTATTTCTTTATTTCAGCTCGAAACTCTTCAAAACATTTCATCAATATCTTTCCGCCGTTTTCGAGCATTTTATTGTAATATTTCATCGAATCCATCGGCGGACACGCCAGAACTGCTTCACAAAGTTCTTCCGGCGGCAGATAAGAATGTTTTTTGATGTAATGTGTAATCATTTCGGGATAATGATAGAGTTTTCCTTCGTGAGGAACTGTTAAATTGTGACCCCCATAAGTTTCAGGAAGTGGATAACTGGAAGGCACTCTATCGCAAAATTCGCACTCGTGATAACCACATGCAAGATAATCAAGCCAAGGATTTTTGTTTAGCTTACAAAGTTTTTCATAAACCTCTTGCGACGTTTCGCCTCTGGTAAAAGGTATTTCGTTTTCAAGCCAACCGCTTGCAATGCGGGGGATTGCGCGTCCGCCGAAAGAATGAATTGTTAAATCTTCAAACCACATAGAATACTTAAAGTTTATGAAAGAAAAATTTTGCAGGCAAGCGGAATAAATTTATTGTCCGAAAGTATTTATCTTGAAATACTTCAGAAAATTTTAAGATGGTAAATATGAAATTGAAAATCTTTTTATTTGTTGCTCTTTTAGCGATTTTTAGCTTTGCTGTGCAAGCGCAAAATGCGAAAAGCAAGACCGAACCGATTACGGCTGGCGCAACCGCGCCGGATTTTACTTTGAATGATCAAAACGGCAAAGCGGTGACCCTTTCAAAGGTCGGGAAAAATACGATTCTCGTCTTTTATCGCGGTTTCTGGTGTCCGTTTTGTGCACGACAACTCTCGGAACTGCGTTCGCTTTTGAAGGAAAACGAAGCGGTCGCGCTTTTTGCGATCAGCGTTGACGAGGCGGAAAAAACAAAAGGTTTGATGAGCAAAATTGCCAAAGACGGCAAGGGCGAAGTAACATTTCCGTTTCTTTCGGACGTTGGACATAAAACGATTGACGCTTACGGGCTTTTCGATACGGCATATATCGGGCAGGGCGTCGAAGGAATTCCGCATCCGGCGGTTTATATTCTGGATAAGAATCGCCAAATTGTCTGGGCAAAGGTCGAATCCGATTACAAAATCCGTCCGACCAACGCCGACATTCGCACTGAGTTGGATAAGTTGAAATAATCGGTGTTTTCTTAGCGGTTTTGGGG
>JBDTZT010000069.1:0-10160 GCA_040005005.1 Actinomycetota bacterium | reverse complement strand
TTTTTTCCAATCCGGTCAAGTTTGAAGTAAAAGAGTGAAAAAGTTAGCTGGTAGTATTCAATTAAATTTTTCACTCTTTGGACGTTTGTTTTCACTTTTAAACTTAATTTACCTTTCCGTTAAAATTCGCCAGATTAACGACAATCTCATCAATCACGGCTTGGCGCAGCTTTTCCTCGTTCACGCCGTTCACCAAAATCGAAAAAACCAATTTTTCGCTCCCCACGGTTGTCACATAACCCGAAAGCGCGGAAACCTGGTCAATCGTTCCGGTTTTACCGCGCACATTTCCGGCGGCTTTTGTGTCCTTAAAACGTCTTTGCAACGTGCCGTCAACTCCGCCGATGGTCAGCGCGTTGAGCCACGCATCCCGGTATTTGCTCTGCTTCGCCATATACTCATAAACCTGCACAAGTGCGGCGGGCGTAACGAGATTGTGACGCGAAAGTCCGCTTCCGTCCCATTGAATAATGCCGTCCGGCGCAACACCGATTTCATTCAAAAAACTTCTGACGACAAATATTCCTTTCTCCGCGCTCGTCGCTTTCGGATTCAGAAACGGATTCGTTTCAGGCGTTACGGCGTTTGTCATCGTCGCGCCCCGGCCTTCTTGCCCAAGCGTCCAGAGAATCGTTTCGGTGTAAAGATTCTGGCTCGGCTTTAATGTTTTCGCCGCGATAATGCTGAACGGCGGCGATTCGAGAGTTGTAATTTGAACCGGCGGAAGCATTGAACTAACCGCTAAAATTGTCTTTTCTTTCGCGCCGATAACGCGCGGCTGTCCTGTAATTACCACACCTTTTTGTTCGAGCCGCTGTTTTAAAAGCGCAGTAAAAAGTTCCGCCGGATGCGAAACCGTCAGATAATTTGAAAAACCTTTATCGCCGACCGGCATTGTTCCGCTGATTTCCAGAACATTCCGGTCGAGGTCTTTCTTGACCGTCAAATCGCGCTTCACGCCCGAAGCCGTTGTTATGCAGGTATTGACGACGCGCATAATTGAATTAAACGGCAAAAGCTGAACGATACACGGCGCATTGATCAAAGCAGGTTTGACGCTTAAATCGAGCGCGTCGTCATTGAGCGGCAGAGCCGAAACTTCCGCGCCGTAATACCATTGCAAATCGTCCCATTCCCAACCGGCCGGAATCGCGCTTCCCGTAAAATAACTTTCGTCGCCGACGAGATTTCCTTCAATTCGTTTGACTCCGGCCTGGACGATTTTATCAGCTAAATTATCTAAACCCTTGTAATAATCGCCGCCGTAAAAGGCGGTCGAAAACGAAACGTCGCCGCGCCCGTAGATAACCAAATCGCCTTTAATCATTCCGTTCGCGTCGGGTTTAACGGGCGCAAAAACGCTCGTTAAAAAGCGAAAATCGGGCGTTAATTTCTCCATCGCCGCCGCGACCGTAAAGCTTTTCATATTCGAGGCGGGCATAAAATATTTTTCCGCGTTCGATTCAAAAACGACTGTGCCCGTGTCGAGCGACGCGATTTTAATTCCGATACTACCGCGCCGCAGTTCGGGACGCGCCAAACTCTGCCGAATCTTTGCCTGTAAATCAAAAATTGTCTGCCCACTTGAAATTGTTGGAGTCGGCGTTGGAACCGGAGTCGGTGGAACTGTCGGTTTCGGTGTCGGCGTTGCGCCGATAATGATTCTTTGGCGGTTGTCGTTATTTTGCGCCGCCACCGACAAACCGATTGCCACGATTAAAAAAAGCGCGATTTTGATTTGGCTGATTTTTTTCATTGAATTTATTTTACGGAAAAGTTGTTTTTCGTGAAAACCGAAAACGACGTTTAGAAAAAAAGGCTGTCAGAGTCTGCTCCGACAGCCACAATCTTCGAGGAGAAACACGAAGAAAACTATTTCTTGGCGCCGATTATCACATTGAGATCGGTTTGCTGAACTTGCAAATCGAGCATTACTTCGTTGCCGCTTTGGGCGATTTTCGCGTTTTCGATCATTCGCGCATAAACTTTTTTGTCCGCCGATTTTGCGCTGCCGAGCAACGCTTTGCCAACCGCCTGCAAACCGTCGAGCGTGTCTTTCAAGCCTTTTGCTTGTTCGGCGTTCACCGTTTTTGCTGACATCGAAACCATGGTGCTTCCGTCTAAAACGTCCATCGAGCCGGAAAGAAGGCGAATCGCGTCGAGATTTTTGCCGAGTTCGTCGTTGTCGAGTTCGATAAATTGCGACAAACCGCTCGGAACTTTCGCGCCGAAATTGATTATCGCGTTCGGTTTTCGTGAAATCAAACCCAAAACTTCGCCGCTAATGCGCGTTTTCGCTTCAAACATTTCGCGCACCCGCGCGAGCGAACCTAACGCCAGAGTTTTGTCGTCGTAAGTTGTCACAGCGAGTTCGTTGCTCAAACCGGCGAGCAATTTATCGAGGATTTTGGAAATCATCGAATTGGTAATTTTACCCTTGTTTTGTTCGATAATTTCCTTTGCCGAAAAAACATAAACGGTTTTATCGCCGATTTTTTCTTCGCGGTATTTGCCGTTTGAAGCAATTTTTGCAACCGCAATAAGTCCCGCTGCGTTGAATTGTCCGCGAGCGAGCAGCAGCGGCTCGAAATTATATTCATTGCCTGCGCCTTTGATCGTGTTGACGCCGATCGCAACTTGCTGAAATTGTTTCGGGTCAATGCCTGTTTGAGTTTTGATTTCATCGAATTTGCCGAGAATATTGGCCAGCAAAGGCTGATTGCCCGACAAAATCTGCGGCAGAGCTTCACCGAAAAACCGCTTTGCGTCAACCGTCATTGCGCTGTCCGAAGGCGGCAAAAGTGCCAGCAATTGATTATCATTCTTTGCTTTTTTCTTGGTCTTAGTGTTGGCCAAACTAACATTGGCGGCGCTTAAAACAACCGCGCAAACCGTCAACAACGCGAAAATCTTTTTCTTCATTCAAAACCTCTTTTGTAAATCTTTTATTTCTTCGTCAAATTATAGATGATTTTGCGGCAATTAAAAGTTGGCTGAAAGATATAGAAAATATTTTTACGCCAAAAGTTTCGTTTCACCATTTTTTGAATCTTCTTTGATGACTTCAAACTCGAAACTAAGTTCCTTAGCGCGAAAAATATAGCTCAAGTAAAATTCCCAGAACTTGCGCGTAAAGCGGAATTTTGGTGATTTCTGGTCGAGATTAACGATAAATTCGAAGCCCACGGCACGCCACAGATTCGCCAGCGAAACATAATTTTTGACGGGTTTTAGTTTCACCTCAGTATAAAAATCAAAAACCTGCCGGTCAGCCATAAATGTGTTAAAGGAATACGAATTGAAATGATTGCGATGCGTCGGGTCGGTTGCCCAATCTGGATTCGTGTAATGCGGCGTCACGAGTTTTATTATTCCGCCATGGCGCGTAATACGGTAAAGTTCGGTGACAAAAGCCATTACGTCCGGCACGTGTTCGACGACGTGACGCGAAACGATTAAGTCAAACTCGTTATCGGCAAACGGATACGGAACGCTTCCAAGGTCGTGAATCACGTCCGCCGCCGTCCGCGGATTGTTGTCCAGTCCAATCGCGCCTTCGTATTTATTCGCACCGCAACCGACATCAAGAATTTTCATTTCAGTTAAAAATCAACTGTCTAAAAAGTTTGGAGATAAGTCAAGACCGAGCGGCTTCCCGGACAACTCAGATATGATTACTCTGCAATCCAAGTTTCTAAACAAAATTTGTCTTTGCGTCTTTGCGCCTTGGCGGGAGATTGGCTTTTAATTTGGTTTTTCAAATTCTTCGCGCAAAATCCGCCATTGCCAGATGTCGCCGTCTTCGGTGTCGTGTTTTTCAGCGATTTTTGTCATTCCGCATTTTTGCAAAATTCTGCCTGAAGCGTTTTCTTCAGCCAAAGTGTGCGCGTCAACCATTCGCACCGGCGACCACGAAAAAGCGTAATCAATCATTCCTTGCGCGGCTTCGGTGGCAAAACCTTGATTTTCATAAAGCGGCGAAATAGCATAACCGATTTCGACCATTCCGTTGGCGTCCGCCGTGCCTTTGAATCCGCCGCTGCCGATGATTTTGTTTTCGTCCTTTTTCAGGAAAAGATGCATTCCCCAACGCAAAATCTGCGGATTCGCCTCAAGCATTTTTAACGAATACTCAACCGATTCGGGAAAAATCAGCCAATTCTCGGCAAATTCAACGCCGAGCAAATCCGCCAGACTCTGTTCGCTTTGCAAAAGCGCGCTCAGATGCATTTTATTGCACGCAATCAATTGTAATCTTTCGGTTTCAATCATTTTCGGGTAAAAAAACGCGGAGAAATTTTCGTCCGCGTTTTTTAAGTAAAAATTTTCCGTTCAATTAGGCATTAAACGGAAGTTTCGTGCCGCATTCGGGACAAAATTTGACCGAATTTTCGGCTTCGTGTCCGCAGCCCGGACATTTCGGTTTTGCCTGCACCGCCGGATTTCCGCATTCGGGACAAAATTTCGCGCCTTTCGTATCGTGTCCGCAGCCCGCGCATAAATTTTGTGCCGCCGATTGTTCCGCAGGTTTAACGAATTGCGGCGACGCAGAAACAGCGCCCGCGCTCATATCAACGCCCGAAACATAATCGGTTTCCTGTGCTTTTTGATAAAGCTGCTGTTTCATCGCGTCGGCTTTGGCCTGCGCGTGGGCGGCTGCTAATTCTTCTTCATAACGCGGCGCACAAGCCTCGCATTGATTGGCCGGCGCATTCCAGCAGACTTCGGGACAAACCCATTTTCCGCACCGCGAACATTGGTGAAAATGCTCTTTGCCTTCTTCGACCGCCGCTTTCAAAGCCGAATCGTGCGCTGAACCGCCGACGGCGCGCTGCACTTCATACGCCGAATTTCCCGCCGAACTTGCCCAGCCGCCAAAAATACTTCCGGCGGCGCGAAGCAGCGAACCGGCCATTCCGATGGTCGAAGTCTGAAACGACGACATATAGCCGTTGCCGCATTTATCGCAGTTAAATTTGAACTGAAAACCTTTATCGGTTGATAAATCCTGAAAATTATTAACAAATTGAATCATTGACATCAAATAAAATCTCCTTGAAAAATCGTTTTTTATTTTAGCAGTAGATTGCTAAAAGAAAAACAAAAAACTTAACTTTCAGTGAAAATAATCATTCGCCGCGACTGACGGCTTTCGCCTTGTTCCAAAGCGCGTCCATTTCCTGTAAATCCGAGTCTTCCAAAGACTTGCCGTTTTCTTTCAAAGTTTGTTCGATAAATTTAAATCTCCGGCGAAACTTGCGGTTGGTCCTTTTCAAAGCGGTTTCGGCATCAACGTCCAATTTTCGCGCGAGATTGACGACGACAAAAAGCAAATCGCCGATTTCTTCTTCGATATTTTCGCCCGTTTCAATCGCGGCTTTTAATTCGTCGGTTTCTTCGGTTAATTTATCGAAAATCTGTCCGATATTTTCCCAATCAAATTTCACTTTCGCCGCTTTTTTCGTCAGTTTCTGACCTTCTAAAAGCGCGGGAAAAGAACCCGGCACATCTTCTAAAATCGAATCTTTAGGCTTTTCTATTTTGCCCGAAGCGGCGCGTTGATCTTTTTTGAGTTCGTCCCAATTATTTAAAACGTCCTGCGCCGTTTCAAGTTCTTTTTCACCGAAAACGTGCGGATGACGCAAAATTAATTTCTCCGTCACGCCCGCAACTACTTCATCAATCGTAAAATCGCCTTTTTCTGCCGCAATCGTCGAATGAAAAACAACTTGGAGCAGAACGTCGCCAAGTTCTTCCTGTAAATTATGCGTTTCGCCGGTTTGGTCAGCTTCCTGAATCGCGTCGAATGTTTCGTAGCATTCCTCTAAAAGATATTGCGCGAGGCTCGCGTAAGTCTGCTCGGCGTCCCACGGACAACCGCCCGGCGCCCGCAGCCGCGCCATTATCGAAATTAATTCATCGAAAGTTTTTGACATAATATTTTGGTTTTTAGTTTTTGGTTTTTAGTCTTTTGCAATTATTTCTCAATAATGCCGGATTTTAATTTAGTCTCAAACAACTAAAAACCAAAAACCGAAAACCAAAGACTCTTTCATCAATTTTGAATTCTTTTTAGCCAAAATGCTACTATCAAAATATAAATTTAGAAATTTTAACGGAAAAACTTAATGACAGAAAGAGAAGAAGAACAACCTGAAATCAAAGTAACCGACCGCCGCAAATTTAATCTGGACGGAAGCGTCCGCGAAGGCATCGAAATCCAACCGGAAAAATCGAAAGCGGAAACGCCAATTCAGACATCAATTGAAGAACAAATCGAGAACTTCGACAGCCCGGCCGAAACGGATGAAATTCACACCACGCCGCCAACCGAAGAATCTGCCAATACCGGCGATGATGAAGAAGATTTTCCCGGCGCGGAAGATCCGGCGAGCTTCGTCAATTTTCTTTCGACGCTGGCGACGAACGCCGCCGCCAGTCTCGGCGCAATGCCGCATCCCGTCACCGGCCAGCGAAGTTTGGATTTGGACACGGGGAAATACTGGCTTGACGTGCTCGGAATGCTTTCGGAAAAGACAAAAGGCAATCTGCATCCGCAGGAAGCGCGCCTTTTGGAAAGTCTTCTGGGCGATTTGCGAATGCAATACGTTCAGCTCGTCCGCGCGACCGAAGAACGACTCAAAGCGCAAGCCGCCCAAAAGTTTTCGGCAAGCGATATTTTAGGGAAGAAATAATTTTAGCCACCGAGTTCACAGAGTTTTTTGAGATATTTTTTCTCTGAGTCCTCTGTGTTCTCGGTGGCGAGATCATTAAAATGAAATTAACTTTCCTCGGCACCGGCACTTCAACGGGCGTTCCGTCAATCGGTTGCGAATGTGAAACTTGTCTTTCGACCGATGCGCGTGACAAACGTCTGCGTGTTTCTATCTTGATCGAACACGCCGGAAAAAAGATTCTCGTTGATACTTCGATTGATTTTCGCCAGCAAGCTCTGCGTGCCAAAATAAACTTTCTCGACGCCGTGCTGATCACGCATTGCCACGTTGACCACGTTTTCGGTCTTGACGATATTCGCCCGCTCAATTTTCGTTATGGGGCGATGGGCGTTTTCGCCAACGAAATCGCGTGGAAGGATTTGCGCCGCATCTTTCAATATATCTTTCAGCCGACGCACATCGGCGGCGGTCTGCCGCAATTGATTCCGCACACGGTCGAACATAATTCTCCGTTCTGCATCGGCAAAGATTTAATCGTGACGCCGCTCGAAGTCATTCACGGCAAACTTCCCGTGATCGCTTACCGCTTTAACGATTTCGCCTACGCAACCGATCTGAAAACGATTCCCGAAGATTCGATGGACGGTTTACGCGACCTTGAAGTTTTGGTTTTAGATTGCGTCCGTTTAAAGCCGCATTCGACGCATCTGTGTCTGGAAGAAGCCTTGGCGGTGATCGAAGACCTAAAACCTAAAAAAGCATTTCTGACGCACCTTAATCACGACATTATGCACGAACGCGATTCGCATCTACTGCCCGATAATGTGCAGTTTGCTTATGATGAATTGGTTGTTGAATGAAAAGGAATATTAAAAAAATTTGGACGAAATACGACAATTTAGCTTTACTGCCGGAAGATTTGCAGAAAGTCAGAATGCAAGAATGTGTCGCCGAATTGAAAAATCTTCCCGAAGTGGAAAAGGATGATGAGTATTTTTATTTTCGAGGTTTCATTCATTATATGAGCAATCCTTCGGAAATTGCTCAAGCCCAAGATTATCTGCAAAAAGCACTTAATATAAATCCAATTCACAATCACGCAAGAATGTATCTCGGACATTGTTTATACGACACGGGTTTTTACAAAGAAGCTGAATATCATTTCTCTCTAATCGATAAAGATGATTTTAATGATTGGATAAAAATGAAAATTGAAGAAATGTTGGTTTGTTGTCATGTGAAAACAACTGGTTTAGATGAGGCAAGTTTACTGGAAGCAAAGAAATTAATTAGTAAATATCAAAAGCTCGATTATTTTGATGATTATTTGTTTAACTTGTCTAAAGTCTTAAAAGAATTCGACATTGATTTGGACGAATTAGCAATTAAAGATTTACAGTTTCGCCAAGCAACGCGCGAAGATTTGCCCGAAATTGTCCGAATGCTCGCGGACGATTTTCTTGGCACGGCGCGTGAACAATACGAAAATCCTTTGCCCGAAAGTTATTTGAAGGCGTTTATGGAAATCGAAGGCGATAAAAATAACGAACTTATCGTCGCCGAACTCGACGGTGCGGTGGTCGGCAGTTTGCAAATCACGTTTACGCCGTCAATCAGTTTTCAGGGTGGCAAACGCGCCGGCGTAGAATCGGTCAGAGTTGACGCGCAATTTCGGGGGCGCGGAATCGGCAAAGAGTTGATGCTTTGGGCGATAAATCGCGCGCGGGAAGAAAAATGCGTCGCAATCCAATTAACAACGAACGCCGACCGCACGGACGCGCATCGTTTTTACGAGAATCTGGGTTTTAAGGGAACGCATTTAGGAATGAAATTGTATTTATAGGAATTATTATCCACCGATGAACACAAATATTCACAGATAAAATCAAAAATAAATCTGTGTCCATCTGTGTTAATTTGTGGATAAATTTGCTTTTATGAAAATTTTTCATGGAACGGATAATGCCAATATTTTGCGCGGAACGGTTTTGACGCTCGGCGTTTTTGACGGTCTGCATCTCGGACATCAGCGCATAATGCAGACGGTCGTCGAAAGCGCGCGCATTAATAAAGCAGTGCCGACGGTGATCACTTTCGACCCGCATCCGCGCGCCGTTCTGCATCCCGAAAATTCACCGCCGCTGCTGCAAACTTTGGATCAAAGGCTGGCGAATTTTGAAGTTCTCGGCATTGAGCAAACAATCGTCATTCGTTTCGACAAAGATTTTGCCGCGCAGGACGCGGAAACTTTTCTCAGCGACATCGTTCACGAACGCTTGCAGGCGCGTGAAGTCTTTCTGGGCAAAGGCTTTGCATTTGGGAAAAATCGCGGCGGAAATATTGAACTCCTGCGCGAAATGAGCCGCAAATTCGGATTTTTTGCCGACGAAGTAGCGGAAGTCCGCCTGCGCGGTCAACGAATCTCGTCGTCGAAAATCAGAAAGCTCCTTGCCGAAGGACGTGTCAACCTCGCGCGCCGAATGCTCGGACGACCTTACGGCGTTGAAGGACAAATCATTCACGGTTTTGAGCGCGGGCGGACAATCGGTTTTCCGACCGCCAATCTGCACCCGCACAACCGCGTCATTCCGAAATATGGCGTTTATGCAACGGCAAATCTAATTGACGGCGTTTGGCGGCGAAGCATCACCAATGTCGGTGTCCGTCCGACCTTTGAAGACGAAAAAAATCCTTCGATCGAATCTTACGTTTTTGACTTTGACGGCGATCTCTACGGCGACGTTCTGCGCGTCCGTTTTCTGCACCGCATCCGCGACGAACGCAAATTCAGCGGCATTGACGAACTCAAGGCGCAAATCGAACGCGACACACGCCGTGCGCTCAACTATTTTTCTCAGAGCGGCGTTAAAAGTATGCTAGATTTAACGTGAGGTGATTTATGGAAATTACGATTACAATTTCGGACAAAACCGCCGAATTGATTCAGCATAAAGCCGAAGAAAACGGTAAAAACGTGGCTGATTTTGCTAAAGATTTACTTGAAGAAAAATTACAAGAAACTATTCAGAATCAGCGGCGAAAGAAAAAATTATCGGAACTTGCCGGAATTTTTTACGGCGGCGATGGCAAAACATCGGAAAATGCTCAAGAAATTTTAATGTCGGAAATTGATAAAACAAGTGGTTTTGGAAAATAGCAATGGCATTTTTACTTGATTCGGGTTTTCTCTACGCGCAATTAAACGGCAAAGACGATCATCACACCGAAGTTTCCGCCGTTTCTAAAATCGCCGAAAGAGAACCGATTATTCTGCCGATTCCCGCCATTACCGAAGTTACATATTTACTTCAACGCGATTTAGGAGTCGAAGCAACTGCGACATTTTTAGAAACCTTGCCGGAAACGGATTTTATACTCGAAGTTCCAACCGCTGAAGATTACCAACGCGCCGCCGAAATTCTCCGCCAATACAACGATGCGAATATTGATTTTGTTGATGCTTGTATCGTATCAATCGCTGAA
>JBDTZT010000664.1:0-3023 GCA_040005005.1 Actinomycetota bacterium | reverse complement strand
CATATTCAGAACCGAGTTAGCCGAGTTCGGAGTTGGCGGCGGCACGACGGGCACTTGTTGTACGGACTGTGGCTTCGGCGCGGCGTTGATGAAATCTTCGGTTGAAGCCAAACCGCGCAGTTGCAGCAGAAGATTGTTTTGATTGGTCGCAAACGAAAGCCCGTCTTCGAGCGTGATAGTTTTATTTTCAATCATCCGGCGGATGACCGTATCGAAATCCTGCATTCCGTCAATCTCGCCGTCGCGCATCGCGTCAAGCAGTGATTTGCCATCCGATTCGCCTTTTTCGATGTATTCGCGGGTTCGTGGATTTGACCTCAAAATTTCGACTGCTGCGACGCGACCTTTACCGTCAACGCGCGGAATCAGGCGTTGCGAAACAATATATCGAAAGGATTGTGCAAGGCGCATTCGAATAACTTTTTCTTCGTTTTTCGGATACAAGCCGATGATGCGGTCAACTGTTTTCGAGGCATCAATCGTGTGCAGCGTCGAGAGAACAAGGTGTCCGGTTTCGGCGGCTTCAAGCGCGATTTCCGCTGTTTCAAGGTCGCGCATTTCGCCGACCAGAATAACTTTCGGTGCTTGGCGCAGAGCGGCGCGAAGTGCCGACGCAAAATCTTTTGTGTCCGAACCGACTTCGCGTTGATTGATCGTACATTTTTTGTGCGAGTGAAGAAATTCTATCGGGTCTTCAATCGTCACGATGTGATAACTTTTGGTTTCGTTGATATGATCAATAATTGCCGCCAGCGTTGAGCTTTTTCCCGAACCGGTCGGACCCGTCAGCAAAACAATGCCGTTGCGGATATTACAAATTTCAGCAAGCTGCGACGGAATATTTAGCGAGTCAAAACTAGGAATTTCGTGCGGAATAACGCGCATCACGATGGAATACGAGCCGCGCTGCTGAAAAATATTGACGCGAAAACGGCAGCGTGCAGGCAGCGCATAGCTTAAATCCGCGGTGCCGCAATTGGCAAGTTGGGCAGCGGCTTCGGGATTATCGCGCAAAATTGACATTGCAATCATTTCAGTCTGAAAGCCTGACAATTTGCCCAAACCGAGCGGCGAAGCCGAATACAGACTTCCGCTGATTTCGACTTGCGGTTTCTGCCCGCAGGAAAAATTCAGGTCGCTGACATTATCGGAAATGAGCAGCATCTGCTCAATTATCGGTGCTACATCAAGCAAACTCATTAATTTGGATTAACTCCCGGAAAAATTTAAAGAATGGTAGGAACAAGACTTGAGTTTAACGGACTTGTCTTTCAGTCCTTCTGTCAATTTCCTATTTTGACGCATCACACCATAAAAAAGCAAGCAAAATTTAACAATAAAAAACAATTTTTATTTATTTTGATAAAGTTGAGAAAAAGACTTGGAGATTTTCCTTTATTTTATCAGGCGGAAAAAGTATTGATTTAATAATCGCGACCGAATCCGCACCGGCTTCAAAAACTTCCCGAAAGTTTTCCGCCGTAATTCCGCCAATCGCCACCAGCGAAAAGTCTTTGATTGCCTCGCGCACTTTTCGAAGGCCTTCAATTCCGACTGTTTTCGCGGGATTTTCTTTGGTCGAGGTCGCAAAAACGGGACCGATCGCGAGATAATCAATCGGAAGTTTTACGGCTTCGATGGCCTGATTTAGATTGTGCGTCGAAAAACCGACTATCATACGGTCACCCAAAATTTTTCGGGCTTTCGCGGGCGGCAAATCAGTTTGTCCGAGATGAATGCCGTCAGCTTTTAAGGCCAGTGCAATGTCAATCCGGTCGTTGATGATAATTTTTACGGAATTTTTTCGGGCGATTTCAAGTGCGTTTTTGGCATCGTCGTAAAACTCTTTTGGCGACGCGCTTTTTTCGCGAAGTTGAATAAATTTCGCGCCGCCGTCAATCAATCTTTTGACTTGTGCGGCGTGGGAAAGCCCGGTCAGTCGCGTATCGGTAATCGGATAAATTTTCGGTAAAATTAGTTTCAAGTTCCAAGTTCCGAGCTCCAAGTCAAAACAAAAATTCCAACCTGAAAGTTGGAACTTGGAACTTGGAACTAAAATAAAGATTTGACCATCAAAAAGCCGTCTTCGCCATTGTTGTAGTAATTATTCAGACGTTGAACAATCGTGTAATTTAAACCGCGATAAAGACTCTGCGCCGCGATGTTGCTGACGCGGACTTCAAGCGAAATGGTCGTAATATCGCGTCTTTGCAATGCGACTTCGCTGTGTAAAAGCATTTTTTCGGCTAAACCGCGACGGCGATGTTCGGGCGCAACGCCGATCGTCGTGATATGCCCGGTGCCGGAATTGGTCATGACAAATATGAAACCGACGATCTGTTCGGTCATCGTTTCAACGCGGTAGCTGAGCGTTGTCGGTTCATTCAATAAATAAGAAAAAGTGTGTTTGTTGTAGTTTTCACCTTTTTTGAAACAGCGCAAATTCAAACGCATTACTTCTTTAAGGTATTTTTCGGTGAGCGGATGAATTTCATAAACGGTCGGCGCGGCGGGCACGATTATTTCCGGCTCGACCGTCTCGGTCGGAACAAAAAGATTACGAATTATTTGCAAAACCGCCATTTTCGATTTCAGATTTCAAATTCCATACTTCAGATTAAAAAATAATTTGGAATCTGAAATATGGAATTTGAAATTAATAAACAAACATACAATCGCCGTAGCTGTAAAAACGATATTTTTGGGCAACAGCGTGTTTATATGATTTCATTATAAGTTCGTAACCGCCAAAAGTTGAAGTCAACACGAGTAAAGACGATTGCGGCAAGTGAAAATTTGTCAAAATTCCGTCAATTGCTTTGAATTTAAACCCCGGCGTGATCGTCAAATCTGCGAGATTTTTTTCGGCAATAAATTTTTCGTGTTTTGAGATTGCTGTTTCCAAAGCCCGCGTCGTGGTCGTTCCAATTGCAATTATTCGACGGTTTTCAGTTTTCGCTTTATTCAAAATTTCCGCCGTTTCAGCCGAAATTTTATAATTTTCGGGCAAAACTTTGTGTTCC
>JBDTZT010000663.1:0-3029 GCA_040005005.1 Actinomycetota bacterium | reverse complement strand
CTTTCTGGCAGACGAGCGAAACGATTTTTCGCCAAACACTTGCCGTCACCGATGGCAATTATTTGATTTCGCATAACCTTTGTCATTTTTTGACATTCAAAGATAGATTAGACGAAGCCGAACCATTTTGCCGCGCGGCGATTGCCGACAATCCCGATTATTTTGAAACCTATAACACGCTCGGCGTACTGCAAATCAAACGCGGCCAGTTTGCCGAAGCCGAAAAAAACTTTCACGAAACCCTGCTCCGTTCACCGAATTACGCGGCGGCTTATTCAAATCTGGCGCTTGCGCAGCTCTATCAAGGCAAGCCCGAAGAAGCCGAAACAAGTTTGCAGAAAGCATCTCAATTGAACAACGGAGAAATTTCGCCGCCGACATTTGTCACGGCTCTGAACGATTTGGCAGCGGTTTTTGCCAAACAGGAAAAATTTGAAAAAGCGTCGGAAAATTTCGGCCGCGCTCTTTATCTGGCACCCGACCGCGCCGATATTCGCGCCGATTATGCTTTGACGCTCGCCATGTTGAAACGATCTGATGAAGCGCAAAAACAAATCGAAGAAGCAATCCGTCAAAATCCGAATCTTTTTACCGCTTACAACGTGCAGGGATTGATCTATCTGGAACAAAACAAAAAAGATGAAGCGATTCGCCAATTTGAAAAGGCTTTGGAGTTAAAGCCTGATTTTACGGAAGCAATCGGAAATCTGAAAAGAGCGAAAGGCGAAAAATAATGCCCTGAAATGACCAAAAACAACAAAAAAAATCTAAGCAAAGCGATCGGGAAGGCGGAAAACAAACCCGCTGAAACGGCGAAAACTTCGCGGTCGAATTCGCCTTCCAACCTGAATTTGAAATATTATGTTTTGGCCGCGTTAGCCGTCGTTTGCCTGATAATTTACGCCCAAACAATCGGTTTCGATTTTATCAATCTGGACGACGATATTTATGTCTATGAAAATCCGTTTGTTTCGAGAGGCTTTAATTTTACAAATTTTAAATGGGCTTTGACCGCTTTTCACGCCGCCAACTGGCATCCGCTGACGTGGATTTCGCACGCACTCGACGCGAGCTTTTTCGGCTTAAACGCCGGCGGACATCATGCCGTCAATCTGATTTTTCACATCATTAATTCGACATTGCTGTTTGTCGTCGTCAATAAATTAACGAATGCCTTCTGGAAAAGCGCAATTGTCGCCGCGCTTTTCGCCGTGCATCCCGCACACGTCGAATCGGTCGCCTGGATTGCCGAACGCAAAGATGTGCTTTCCACGCTTTTCTGGCTTTTGACGACCTGGGCGTATCTCCGATATACGGAAGAAAGAGTCGAGAGTCAAGAGTCGAGAGTCGAGAGCCAAAACGAATTGGAAACAAATAAATACGACGAATCAACGAAAAGCAAAAATAAAAAAAATGGCTCGACTTCTGACTTTCGCCACTCGACTAAATACTACATCCTGACAATTCTGCTTTTCGCTCTCGGTTTGATGGCCAAACCGATGCTTGTGACGCTGCCGTTTGTGCTGCTTTTGATTGATTACTGGGCGCTTGAAAGATTCGATAAATGGAATGCCTCGAATCTTTTGCCGCTTATTAAAGAAAAACTTCCGCTTTTTGCGCTGACCGCAATTTCCGCTGGCGTGACAATTTTTGCTCAAAAAGCGGGCGGCGCGATTCAGACCATCGAAACGATTTCCTTGAGCGACCGCATTTTCAATGCCGTCATTTCTTACGCCAAATATGTTGTGATGCTTTTTTATCCCGTGAACTTGGGCGTTTGGTATCCGTTTGAAAATAATTTCAGCGTTGCTCAAATTACGGTTTCACTTGTTTTACTTGTCGGCATTACGGCGATTTGTTGCTGGCAGATTCGGGAAAGAAAGTATTTGTTCGTCGGCTGGTTTTGGTTTCTCGGCACGCTCGTTCCCGTTATCGGCATTCTGCAAGTCGGTCGCCAATCGCTCGCCGACCGCTACACATATATTCCATACATCGGTCTTTCAATCGCGGTTATCTGGCTGTTTGGCGACATTTTCGAGCGTTTAAAATTGAGTAAAACTATTATTGCCGCGATTTGCGGAATTTGTCTGCTCGCGTTGACGGTTTTGTCTTTCCGGCAGGTTTCTTACTGGAAAACGAGCGAAACGCTTTTTGTGCGGACACTTTCAATCACCGGAAAAAATTATCTGGTCAAAAACAATTTCTGCAATTATCTGGAAAAAAAGAATCGTTTCGACGAAGCGACCGCGCAGTGCCAATCGGCGATTGCGGACGACCCGCGCCTTCCCGATGCTTACAACACGCTCGGAACGGTTCAGATAAAACAAAACAAATTTGACGAAGCGAAAGCAAATTTTGAAAAAGCGGCTCAGATAAACCCGAATTTTATGCTGGCTTATGCTAATTTAGCAGTAGTTGAAACGAATCAAAACAACTTTGACGCGGCGGCGGAAAACCTGAAAAAAGCGATTGGACTCGACACCGGCGGATTTTTTGATGCAAGCCGTTTGCTTGATGCATATTCAGGTTTGGCGGTCGCTTCGTTAAAGCAAAAAAACTACGCCGAAGCGGCGGAGTTTTTCCAAAAAGCACTTGAGATCACGCCGAACAATACAGATTTTCAGCGCAATTTAGCATTGTCGCTTCATAAGCAGGGAAAATCGGCGGAAGGCATCCGCATTTTGGAAGAGACGATTCGGAAAAATCCCAATTTACCCGAAGTTTACAACACTTTGGGCTTGATCTACGCGGAGCAAAATCGAAAACCGGAAGCAATCGCCCAATTTCAAAAAGCGTTGCAGATAAGTCCGAATTTTACGCCCGCGCAAAACAATCTGAGAATGGCAATGGAGCAAAAATAACTTTTATGAAAAACTTGGAGAGAAGAGATTTTTTGAAGGTTTCCGCGCTCGGCGGAATCGGAGTATTAGGTTATAAAATGGTTAAAGCAAATAATTTAACAAATTCTGCAACCGCCGCAGAACTTGAAGAAATGACTATTTCTGAGCTTCAGGACGCAATGAAATCCG
>JBDTZT010000662.1:0-3031 GCA_040005005.1 Actinomycetota bacterium | reverse complement strand
GGCATTGCAACCCTAAACTTCTGGCTTCGTCGGATTGAATTTTCGCCTTCATTTTTTCGAGCAGTTCCTGCTCTTTGCGGTGAAAATATTCATTTTCCAAAGCTCTTCCCCGGTCGTCTAATTCTATCGGCATAGATAATTGCTCTCCTTCTTTGATAAATTTGTCGTTAGAAAAAAAATAACAGGTGGAAAAGGCAAAAGGCAAAAGGCAAAAGGCAAAATTAAAAAAGTCTTCGTCAGCTTTGAAAAAATTGCTGATAATTGAAGAATCTCTTGATTTTGCCTTTTGCTTTTTTAGCTTTCGGTTTTGTGAATCGAGCGGACGCGGTGACGGGCTTTTTTGGCGCGGCGAATCGTGTTTCTTTTTTTCAGATTAGTTTCCGCCCAATCGGAAACCTGCCTGAGCGGATGCCATTCAAAATGTTCGAGCGGCAAAACTTCGCTCGACGAATCTCTTAATCTTAGAGTTCCGAAAGCAATAAAAAATATCGCGGCGTTGAAAAGAAAACCAACCAAAACAACCAGCCAGCCCGGCGCGAGTCCGACGGCGGCGCGCTGCAAAAAAATGTCGGTCGGCGTGATTGATGAGGCTCCGTCGATAATCGGCGACGGATGAATATACACTTTGAGCGTCCAGCTTAACGCGAGCAGCAAAAAAATCCACAGATAATTGCTCCGCAGCCGCCTTCCAAGCGCTTCCCAGATGCTGATGGTAAAATGCGGGTTGATCAAATCGGCCGAAATATGATCGGCCCATTCCTTATCGGGCGGAATTGTCCGGTGCGAGAGCATCGGCGCAAAATAGCCAGTTTCCAAAATTCGCACGCGATTTGCCCAGACCTCATAATAACGGTAACGCCGCGCTTCCATAAAAAGAAAAATCGTCACCAGAATCGAATTGATCGGAATCGCAAAATGCGGATTGTCGGGCGAACTGAAGACGAACGAAAGCGTTGCGCCGGCCGTGATGACCGCCCAATTCGTCGTCGCATCGAGCCGTCCGCGCCAAACATTTGACCGCTGAACTTCGCCGCGATAAAAATGCACCATCGCCGTATTAAATTCCGAAGGCGAAAGTTTTTGAGCAATCGTGATCGGGGTTGTTTTAGGCTTTTGGCTGCGCGCGCTAACCTCTTCGGCAAGTGATTTAAAAGAGGGCGGAATCCGGCTGATATGTATATCTTCGTCGGTTGTAAAACGGTCAAACCGACCTTCGTCTTTCATAGTGCGTTTTGGAATGAATTTTGCAAAATGGTGAGCGCTTTCATTACCACTTTAGATTTAATCACTTCCGCCGCTATGATGCAAGAAATTTCCGTCTTTTCGCGCTTGCCAGACAAATTATCGCAACCTATATTTTCAATTTGCACCGCGCCTCAGCTAAAATTCTTTTCGATGACTGAAACCGATGAATTTTGGATGCGCGAAGCGATTTGCGCGGCGCTTGAAGCCGAAAAATTGAACGAAGTTCCGATTGGTGCGTGTTTGATTGATAATCAGGGCAATCTTTTGGCGGTTGCCGGAAACCGGACCATTACCAATAACGATCCGACCGCCCACGCCGAGATTTTAGTTTTGCGCGAAGCCGCCGCCCGAATCGGCAATTATCGCCTTCTTGGCACAACTGTTTTCACGACCATTGAGCCATGCGCGATGTGCGCCGGGGCACTTGTCAATGCGCGCGTTCAAAGATTGGTGTTCGGCGCAAAAGATGAAAGATTCGGCGCGGTCGAAACTTTTTTCAGAATCTGCGACAGCGATTTTTTGAATCACAAAATCGAAATTGTGGCGGATGTTTTGGCCGCCGATTGCCGAAAACTGATGCAGAATTTTTTCCGCCGAAAACGCGAAATTCAAAAATCAACCCGTTTAATTGATAACGCGACTTGAATTTTTTTGGCGCGGAACATTAAAATAATAAATTGCTCGTGCGGAGAGGTGCGAGAGCGGTTGAATCGGGCAGTCTCGAAAATTGTTGAACCCTAACGGGTTCCGTGGGTTCGAATCCCACCCTCTCCGCCAGATTTTAATTACAAATTAAGAATTAAGAATTAAAAATGAAAGCCGGGTTTTGAACTATTAATTTTTAATTTTTAATTGACTTTATGGAAGGGTGCAAGAGCGGTTGAATTGGCAGCATTGGAAATGCTGTGAACCTCAAAAGGGTTCCGTGGGTTCGAATCCCACCCTTTCCGCCAGATTTTAATTACGAATTTCAAATGTTTCGTAATTCGTAATTTGAAATTCGTAATTGATTTTTATGGCTTCAGGCTCCGCACAAGGTTTGAGTTGTGAACTCCGCTAGATCCGGAAGGAAGCAACGGCAGCGATTTCAGCCTGTGTTGCGGTTAAGTCTGAAGCCTCCAATTTTTAACAAAAAAGTTAGAGAATTAATTTCTTTTCTCTGACTTTTTTACTTTTAAATTTTAATAAAACAAAATTTGATTGACAGATTAAAAAACTTGTATTATAAAAAAATGAACATTCGTTCGTTTTATGCCAAAACTTAGCCAAGAAGTTATTGCCGAAAAAAAATCGGTCATCGAATCAGCCGCTAAGGAGCTTTTTATCAGGCAGGGCTTTCACGCCACGGCAATGCGCGACATTGCAAAAACGGCGGATGTTTCGATCGGCAATTTGTATAATTATTACGAAACAAAGGAGCAGATTTTTGAATCCATCATCGGAAATTATCTGCAAACTATTAACAGCCGGTTGAAAAATATCTTTGCCGATATTGAAAACCCGCTTGAACCGACCGGTTTATTAAAGCTCGGCGAACTGGTCAAAAATATGATTGACCAGCATCACGACTTTTGGCTTTTGATGTATATTGACGTATTGGAATTTGACAATCAGCACTTTCGTTTAATGTTTGACGGGTTAAGTGCGAAACTTCGCGTTCGTTTTGCCAATGAATTTAATGCCGCTAAATCAAACGGCATGGTGCGCGAAGGAATTGATCCGGCGGTCGCTTATACGGCCGTTTATATGCAATTTTTTAACTATTTTCTGGTCGAAAAACTATTCG
>JBDTZT010000068.1:0-10197 GCA_040005005.1 Actinomycetota bacterium | reverse complement strand
TTCTATTCGGTTCGACTCCGAAGCCAGTCTTAAGGTAGTGTTCTAATCTTGTGGTGCTATACTTAGTTTTTGTGTCAAAACCGACCCTTTTGAGACGAAAAAGTTATGAAACAACTGCCATTTAAAGTTCTAATTGCTTTCGGTACGCTTGTCATCAGCATTACCGCTACGGTTTGGTTCACTGATTACTTTACTCGATCCGGGCCGGACTCGAATGTTTACTCGGTTGATTTTTGCGAATTAGCTGAAAACCCGAGAAGTTTTAACGGAAAGTTCGTCCGCATCAAAGGGGGTTACGGCGGACTCGGTACCGATACTCCGACTTTTTTGACCTCCTCGCGATGTAATCAGCGAATTTATGACACCTGCAAAATGGACACAAATAACTGCGTCCGAATGTACTCTCAATTACGCTCGATTTTCGCCGGAATAGATCCGAGGATTTCGGCGAAAATCGAGGTTGTCGGACGTTTTTGGGTAAATGTCGATAATCCGCTGAAAACCGATCGGCTTTATAGGGAATCGGTAAACCTTGTTGAGGTGACAGAGTTAATCGGAATCGAAGCCGTTAAAAGTCCTTCGACTCCATAATGAAAGTGTCGTCCCGATCATCGGCGAAATGCTGAAAGTAATATTTTCAACTGGCGCAAATCCGGTGAACCAAAAGAAGTAACGATGTCAATTATACAATTAGCAGAAATCGCCATTGACGCGCTCAACCTGGCATCAATCACAATGCACCGGCAAATGAAAGCAAAGAGCTTTGATATGCTCGCCGCCGATAAATTGATCTTGTCGGCACAGCGCAAAGCGAAAGCCGCGAATGATGCTTATTTCAGCCGAAAGCAATTATTCGGGCTGGCTGCTGAGGAACGTTTTCGGGAACTGTTGGAGCTTTCGCAAAGCGGATTGATTGACGAATTGACGGAATCAAATGATAAATTTAACAAAGTGCTGAAACATTATACGGCGACGATTGAAAATCAAAATGCAGAATCCGCAGTTTGAATAGTTTTGTGAATTATTGACAGTGCCGAATAGAAGCATATTACCAAAATAAAGTGGCGGAATCCGCCACTTTAGAGAAAGTTTCATTCACACGAGACGTTGCCGCCAAAACAAATTGCTACTCACAAATCATTTGCGGTTATGGCTATTTCGGTATAGATTCTTTGATAAATAATTTCCGGCTGTAAAACAGTCGGCGGAGGTTTATCAAATGAAAAGAGTCGAGGAGTGCCGGATAGTTACAGGGATAAGTTAGCCAAAGACTTCCACATGGCGTTTTTAGCAAATCAAATGGGCATTACATTTAGGACAGCGCAAAATTATGTAGGCAAAGAAATTGGGGAATTTTGGTTTCTTCTGGCTGATGCAACAATTAAAGCTTAAAAAGAAAATGTTGATGAAACCTTTCCTAGATATTCTAAGAAGCCCGACCTAATAACAGACCTTGAAAATTAAAAAGCCCTTGGTTCTGAACAACCAAAGGCTTCGATCTTTGAAAACTGAATCAACTATTTTCTAAAGGCAGTCTATCAGCATTTAACAGGCTTTCAAAACAAGCCGGAAGCCTGTTAAATTCTCTTTATAAGATTTACGACTTTTTCCCCATTCCAAACCCAAAAGCGACATAAAAAGACATAAAACGACATATAGAGATTGTTTGAAAAACTCACAATCTCTATATAATGTCGATATTTATTGATGTGTTGAAAAATATCAAAAAAATAAAAGAATGCGGACGAATGGAATCGAACCATCACGAGATTGCTCCCACAGGCTTCTGAGACCTGCGCGTCTACCAGTTCCGCCACGTCCGCGCGTCGAATTGGCAAATGTCAATATACAATTTGTCGCCTGAAAGTTCAAACCGTCTTTTGTAATCATTCGCTTAAACTGTTGTAAATGTTGTAAATAAATCTTATTTAATTATTATTGATGCTTAATTTAACGTGATTTTAACGTAAGAGAACCAGTTTTACACCGACGAGAAGCGCTAATTCTTTGATTTCAATGTTCAAAGATGGTTTCTTCTCTCGAAAACTGGCAGCGGTTAATCGGCCAACACATTGACTATAAAGTTCGTCACACTGCGATGCCGACCATGTTCGATTTGTGAAATGTTTTTCAATTGAACAATCACACTTTCGCCAGTTAAAACTGCTTGAAGTGGCGATAATGTGTTAAGTTGAAACAAACGACGATCGTCATCACTTCCGATCAACTCATCGTTGAAGAACGATTTGGTTGGTCTTTTCAGCCAACATTTTTCATTTGAAAACACGTTCAAAAAACCGACAAAAGTCGTCAATTGGTAAAAGCTGGTTACAATAGCGATTTAAGAGAACTCCTTTTGAAAATATAAAGTTTTGGTCAACCTAATCTAAATAATTGTTGTTCTCTTTTAATTTGGCCTGGAAATTGGTTGAGAACGCTTGACTGTCTCGGTAGAATATCTTCCCGTTTCATTGACAAGCGAAACGCCGTTCGGAAACTCTTGTGACTTAAAATTCCGAGTGTCCACATTGCCCAGCGAAGCCATTGCGGACCGCCGCCTTTCCAATGATAAGAAAGCGGACGCAAACCGGAATTGTCTTCTGCATCAATATGTACGCGGTCAAACCAACGCTGTCGGCCTGCGGGAAATTCGGGATAATTTTTTAAGATTTGCGCGATTGAACTGATTTGACGAAAGGCAAGCGGTTGGCGGTAGTCCGGCATCAAAACCACTTCGCTATATTTGTCAATCCGGATTTCTTCAACAAATTCGGCGAAAGTCTTCGAATTCGTCAAATTAATCATCGTATTCTGGTGACAGCAATGCCGGTCGCCGCCCGAAATAAGCGGAAAACCGAGTGTTTCCGCCATTTCAATGACGGCTTTGTTTTCCGACCATGAACGAAAACCGTTGATTTCGAAAGCGTGAATCCATTTCCCGTGTTCGGCGATAAATTTTTTCAAAAAAATCAGATGGCGTTCGGTGCCGATCATTTCTATATCCCAAACCGGATGATTTAAGACGACCAGAACTTCCGCCATTTCATTGAGCATTGAAAAAATTTCATGAAGTTTTTCGCTATTTTGAAATTCACAGTTAAATGTATATTCAAGCAATTGGTTTTTAATTTCAGATGCTTTTGCCGGCGGCAGATTATGAATTCCGACGTGAAAAAAAGCATCTTTGAAAGGAACCGTCCATTCCATTGAAATCGGAGCTTGAGTATTCGAGATTTGTTCGTTAAGCTCTAAATTTGCCTCAATGCAATCATGATCGGTAATCGAAATTACAGCTTCGAGTCCGGCTTTGTTTAATTGTGCTTTTTCCGACTGAAAAACTTGATCTCCGGTCAAAGGAGGCGACCAATAACCGTTTGAAAAATTCGGCAGTTTTCCTTCACGGTCAAAATAACGGCGGCATTCTTTTTCCCAAAAATAAGAAACCACAGGAATTTTCGCCGCATAATACGGAATAAAATCCAACATTTCTTTAGAATGCAGCGTGTGGCAATGAAGTGAAACGCCGGTTTTAGCCTGTTTGCCCAAATTTGTCGGCTTGTGCAAAATATGTATATGCGTCTGTTTTAAGTTCATAAATTCTCCGTAAACGATTAGAAACCTGCCCGATAGTCGCGGTCAAAAACAAAGTTTTAAGAAACTCAACGACTTCACAAAGTTAGCGATAAGACAGCTGACGATTTGTTTCAACCGCCGTAAATTTTTGGCGGAAAAACATCTTTTGATATTTTTCGCTCAACTCCTGTAAATCAAAAACCACAAAAAAATCAATAGTTCCAAACTCTCTGTCAATTGCCGGTGCGCCGCAGATTTTCACACCGATTTTTAGATACATATTAAAAAGTGCGGGCAGTTCAACCGGCTCGGCGTCGGGAAAAATTTCGCTGACTGAAAACGCCCGTTCCCCGCGCGGCCGGACTTTTATGTCGGGATGCACGAAGCCTTGTTGCTCGAAGTGTTGATGAACTTTCGCACCGACCGTGCAGTTCTGCGTAAAAAGCGAGCAGCAACCGAAGAAATAGCGCATTTGGGAATTTTTCAGATGATTCAAAAGAACTTTCCACAACAAAAAAAGGACTTTTGAATTGCGGTGTTCGCGGGCGACACAGGCTCTCCCGACTTCGACCGACTGACGGAGAACTTCGATGGATAAATCTTCGAGACTGAATTCATTATAGGCGTAAAAACCTTGTGCCTGGTGGGCGGATTGGAATGAGTTGAGGCGGTAAGTGCCGACCGTTTTACCGGTTATTTGATCAACGACAATCAGGTGTTTGCAATCAGCATCATAATCGTCATACTCAAGACCAATCACGGCGTTGTCGTGCGGTGCGGCGAGTTCGATGTTGAAAACCTCGTATCTGAGACGCAGAGCCGATTCGACTTCCGCCAATGTCTGGGCCAACTTTGCGAGATAGCGACCTTCGGCGAATTCAGGAGTGAAGTTTGTTTGCACTGCCTGAGAAACAAGCAATGTTTTTGCAAAATTGACGCGCTCATTGTTGTTGACCATAAAATAGTTAAACAATGCAGTAAATCAAAAGTTAGCAGGCAAAAATGACCGAGAAGTTACACGTATCTTACGATTCGGTTAAGATTTATCAATTTTCTGAAAAATTTCCAAAAACTCTTGAAAATCGTTGGAAACGATAAAGTCAGCACTCACGCCAAGTAATTTTTCGGAATCGGAAAGAAGCCCGCTCGCCGTTTTGCCCATTCGCGGCAAATATCAATAATCGTTTAATTATTATTGAGTTTTCGGAAAGTTTTCAGAGTTCACAAAACTTTAAACTTAAATCCGGGGGAATTTTAATTCAGCCGAAAGAGGCTCGATTTTGCTCAAAATCGGTGATGTCAAATTATTATCCGCAGTTTGCGAAATTAAAGAGCGGATTATTTCCAGTTGGGCGAATCGGATTAAATACTAATTTCTCAGCCACAACTCGACGCGGCGATTTTTGTCGCGTCCTTCTTCGGTCGAACCGGATGCCACCCGAAGACTTGAACCGAAACCGGTAACGACGACCGGCGTAATTCCGCGCCGCGTGAATTGATCGGCGACAACCATTGCGCGTTCCTTTGAAAGATTAAGATTCATATCGCTGTTTTGGCCGTCGTCGGCAAATCCGAACAATAGTAGATTCTGACCGCTTAATTTTTGATCGGTGATAAAATTTACGACCCGGTCGAGGTCAAGCAGGGCTTTGTTGTCGAGTTCCTTTCCGCCTTTTCGGAATCTGAAGTTAAGCGACAATCGTTCGGCTCCTTTAATCAAATTTATATATTCCACCGGAGCGTTTTTGGTGACCGACGGATTTTCCGACCGTACATTCTGCGCGATAAAACCGTTGCGGCTGACAATTTCCTGCCCGGGTTGCGAGAGCGCAAAGTCGACAAATTTACGAACCCATTCGTTTCGCGCCTTTGACGTTGTGTAGAGATACAAACGCCGCGAAAGAATATAGTCTTCGGTCGCAACCGTCAGCCGATTAGGCAGTAAAGGCAACGCTTCGCCTTCGGAAACGGCGAGGGCTTTTGCATCTTTGACATATGGCAGACCGACAAAGCCGATTCCGTCCGGGTCGCGGGCGACTGCCTCGGAAAGTGCCATGCTGTCTTCAAAACGCACGGCGGAACTTGTCAGTTGGCGATTGTCCAATACCAAAGCCTTAAAAGAATCGAAAGTACCGGAATTGTCGTCCCGCGCATAAATCTTTATTTGTCCTCCGGGACTAAGTAATTGCGACCAGTTAGTAATTTTACCGAAAAAAATTTCGGCAATCTGTTCTTTTGTCAGAGATTCGACCGGATTGTTGTGATTGACGATGACGGCAATGCCGTCGAGAGCCAGAATATGTTCGCTGGCGGGCGAAGTCATATCGCCGAAAGCCTGTAGGTTGTTTACTTCATCCGGCTTGATTTTCCGCGAAGAAAGCCCGATGTCGCTTTTGCTTTCTTTGATGTCCGTAAAAGCTGTAGTTGAGCCGTGCGAACGAATTTCGATGGCGCTCGGCGACGAATTTCCCGGCAAAATGCCCAAAACGGTAACTTCTTCCGCATTTTGGCCGGGAACTATTCTGATTTCTTTGGCACCCTGTTGTTTGAAAAACTCTTCGGCTAATGATGGAGCTAATTTAGCACCGATCGTATTCGAGCCGTTGAGTCTTAAAATAACATTCTCGTCCGAAACCGCTCCGGGCAATTTTGATTTCGCGCCGAATAAATACCAAAACGGCAGGATAATTAAACCTAAAAGTACCAGACCGATTATCGCTCCCGAAACATTACCTAAACCCGTGCGGACTTTTAGACGATGAAAAGTGTTGGTCAGCGGATTTGCACCGGACAGATGACGCGGCGCGGAAGGCACTACATCTTCGATAAACTTCGGATCTTCAGCCAGCGAAATATCGTGCAGCATCACGCGCAGTTCATCGCGCATCGCGGTAATATTTTGATAACGGTCGCGCGGGTCTTTTGCCATGGCGCGGTCAAGAATTTTTTGCAGTTGCGGCGGAGTCGGCGCCGGACGCGCTTCGGTGAGCGGTGTTGGCGTGTCGTGCAGTACGGCGTAGCGCACGTCAATGGTTGTTTTCCCTTGAAAAGCCCAAATTCC
This sequence comes from Actinomycetota bacterium, assembly GCA_040005005.1. GTDB lineage: Bacteria > Acidobacteriota > Blastocatellia > Pyrinomonadales > Pyrinomonadaceae > JAFDVJ01. Next base: position 3,563 of record JBDTZT010000068.1, on the reverse strand, counting down.
GGTCAGCATTTCGTAAAGTAAAATTCCCGTCGAAAAGATGTCGGAACGATGGTCGGCGCGTTCGCCGCGGGCCTGTTCCGGTGCGGCGTAAGTCGCGGTGCCATATGGAACGCCGATTTCAGTCAGATGAGTTTGGTCAATCCGGTTGGCTTTTTCCGCTTCATCGTCCATCAGTTTGGCAAGACCGAAATCCAGAACCTTAACCTGTCCGGCCTCCGTCACCATGACATTGTTTGCCTTTATATCGCGGTGAATAATACCTTGCGCGTGTGCCGCCGCCAGCGCATCGCAAACCTGAACAGCAATCGAAAGCGCGGTTTTTAGTTCGAGCGGACGACCGTTGACCAATTCCCTTACGGTGCGTCCTTCGATGTTCTGCATGGCAATAAAATGTACGCCTTCGGCAAAATTGAAGTCGTAAATCGCGCAAATATTCGGATGATCAAGCGATGAAGCAAGGTGTGCCTCGCGTTCAAAACGTTTAAGATTTACCTCGTTCGTTGTCAATTCAGGCGGTAAAACTTTAATTACAACCGTCCGGTTAAGTTTTGTGTTGAGAGCTTTATACACCGTTCCCTGCCCGCCGGCACCGAGCTTTTTGAGGATCCGATAGTTGAGCAGTTCTTTGTCTATCACTTGCGCATTACAAATTTTTAGCAGTTAAAATAAGAAATCGTTTTGCGAAAACTATAAACTATGTTTATTACATATTAGTTAATTAACTGAAGGGTGACGAAGTTTTTTTTTGGCAGCAGCGGTTCAGTGGTTCCAAATACAAGCAAATGCAAGGGCTGATTTTAGCGCATCCGGCTTTTCGCTAAAAGCGGTTTCAGGACGATTACTAAATGCTCGAAATACATAGATTAACGGCAGTTCGTGAGAAGTGTTAGCCAACCAAGTTCGGAACAAGGCTTTTGAGATTTAAAGACGGTTTCTTTTATTGCCGGGCGAAAGCTATCAATCCGAACATTTCCTAAAAAGTTCCACAGCGAGCGATGTCGAGAATGATCAATGTTCAAAATATTCTTCGACTGACCGTTGATTGTTTCAATTATTGCCCGTTTTCTCAAAAACAGCTTTTCTTCCAATAACATCAACCGGTTCTATATATTTTTCCTCAATTTTGTAATCAACTTCAAACTTAATGTGCTTCCGGTTTTACTTTTCCCTTAAAAGTGTTAAATAAATAGAAAAAGTAGCCGAGCGCAATCAAAATTCCGACAGACCACCAAATCAAACCGACGCTCAATCCATAATTTCCGGCGGATGCATTTTCAATTGTCAGACTGTAAGCCGGATTCATCGCCGGCAGAACAACCGGATAAAGCGAGAAAACCGCGCCGCCGAGCATCGCTGCCAGATAAGCACTCGAACTGATAAAAGCGGCTTTGTCATTGCCTTGCATATTAAAATATTTGATTAATCCGAGCGCGGCAACAACCGCAAGAGGAATCAGCCAACCGAGCGGATAATTTTTATAATTGTCCAAAGTACCTGGCCGCAGATTTATTACCGCGATCAAACTCAAAATCGTCAGCGCGACCAGGGCAAACCAGCCGCCGCTGACGACTTTTCGGGCGCGGGTGTTTATTTCATCTTCAGTTTTTAACGCGAGATAATTCGCGCCGTGAATCGCCAGTGCGACGAGCGCGATGACGCCCGACAAAATTGTGAACCAGTCGAGAATTCCCGGATTGTCGGTGACGGTAAATGTCGTCCAGAGCGGCGCGAAAAAATATCCTTCGGCGTTTAGCGGCACGCCGCGCACGACGTTGCCGAGTGCCGCGCCGAAAAAAATCGCCAGCAGAACGCTCGCTAAACTAAAACAAAAATCCCAGAAGTTGTGCCACATCGGATTATCGAGTTGATGACGTAGTTCTATGCCTGCGCCGCGCATTATCAAAAGCCATAAAACAATGGTCAGCGGCAGATAAAACCCGCTAAAACTCGCCGCGTATAAAACAGGAAACGCGAAATAGAGCGTTCCGCCCGCCGCGAGCAACCAGACTTCGTTGCCGTCCCAGACGGGACCGATCGCACTGATAACTTTTTCGCGTTCCCGCGCGTTGCGACCGACAAAGTAATGAATTATTCCGACACCAATGTCGAAACCGTCCAGAATCACATATGCGACCAGCATCAGAGCCACGATTAAAAACCAAATCGTCAACATTTGTTTTTCTCCTTAATTTTTAGTTTGAGCATCGCCTCCAAGCGTGATTTCATTTTCATCTTTTGTTATTTGGGTCTCGCTAAGTTCGTCCGCGCCTTGGTCTATGCGGCGCAGCATCAGGAAAAGATAAAGTAAAGACAAAACCGTGTACATTCCTAAAAATCCGAGCAGCGTGAACATTACATTACCGGATGAGACGAGCGGCGAAAATCCGTGTTCGGTGCGGTAAATTCCATAGACGAGCCAGGGCTGTCGGCCGATTTCGGCGACCATCCAACCTGCTGTATTGGCAATGAACGGCAGCGGAAAACTGAGCATAATAATCCACAGCAGCCAATTTGCCTCGAATAGCCATCCGCGCCACAGGGCAAAAGCCGCCAAAACCATCACGGCGATAAAAATCGTGCCTAAGCCGACCATAATGTGAAAACTGTAATAAAGAAGCGGAATGTTATCGGGATGCTGATCTTTTGGAAACGCGTCTAAACCTTTAACTTCAGCGTCCCACCGTTGATAGGTGATAAAACTCAAAGCGTGCGGAATGTAAATCGCATTGTCGAGCTGCTGATTTTCGACATCCGGCTGACCGATAATTGCAATCGGCACGCCGACTTCGGTTTTGAAAAGTCCTTCCATCGCCGCGAGTGTGGCGGGTTGATGTTCAGCAATTATTCGCCCGTGCAGATCGCCCGACGGGAAGAGCATCCAGATGCTTCCCAAACACGCCGCAATCACGCCGGTTTTCAAAAACATCCGGCCGTAAGCGATTTGTCTTTTCGACAAAACATAAAACGCACCAAGTGCGGCGACCGCAAACGCGCCCGTCACAAACGCACCGCCCATCGTATGCAAATATTGAATGATTGCCCATTTATTAAAAAGCAGCGCGGAAAAACTCGTGAGTTGCACCGAGCCGTTTGCCGCCATTTCATAACCGACTGGATACTGCATCCAGGCATCCGTCGCGACGATAAAATATCCCGATGCCCAAGTTCCGACAAAAATCAGAAAGGCGGCAACCCAGTGCAGGTTTTGTCCCAAACGCTTTTCGCCGAATAAAAACAAACCGATAAAAGCCGATTCGAGAAAGAACGAAAATACGCCTTCCATCGCCAAGGTCTGCCCGATAACGCCGCCCGCAAAACGCGAAAATGCCGCCCAATTCGTGCCGAACTGAAACTCCATCGGAATTCCCGTGACGACCCCGAACAAAAACGTGATGCCGAAAATCTTGCCCCAGAAACGCGCCGCTTCGTTAAATCTTTCGTCTTTTTTCCAGATTGCCAGAGTTTTGAAAACGACGATCAGCGGCGCGAGCCCCATCGTCAACTGCGGATATAAATAGTGATAGGTGATCGTAAACGCGAATTGAAGACGATCCAAAGTTAAA
>JBDTZT010000661.1:0-3039 GCA_040005005.1 Actinomycetota bacterium | reverse complement strand
AACGGCGTTGCAGAGAACCGATTCGGATAAAATCAAACAACTTCTCAAACAATCCGGCGCGAAGGACTAAAATCTTGAATATTCAATTTTTTAACATATTCTCTTAACTTGAAGTGTTGAAATTAAAAGGAATAAACTCCGGAATAAGTGATAGGTGAAAAGTCATCGGTGATATTTGTTTGAGGCTTTCACCTTTGACTTATCACCTATCACTTATTCCGAATCAGGTGTTTCGGACGGCGGAGCTTTCACTTAAAGCCGATCACAATAAAACGGCAAACACTTACCGCTTGTTGTCTCACGCAAAGCGAACTACTATTAAATTTCGACATTCAAGGAATTTTATGATACCAACAACCTTAGCCAAACCGAACAATCTGAAAGATTCGTGGGCGAAACTGCGCGAAGAAAATCCCAGCTTAAGAATCCGCGACGCAGCGGAAAAATTAAACGTCAGCGAAGCCGAACTGCTGGCCACGCAAACCGGCGCAACGGTGACGCGGCTTGAACCGAAATTCAGCGAAATTTTGCAGGAATTACACACGCTCGGACGCATCATGGCACTGACGCGCAACAACGAAATCGTCCACGAACGGAAAGGCGAATATAGAAACGTTGAAGTCATCCAAGGTCACGGAAAAATGGGTTTGGTGTTGGGCGAAGATATTGATTTGCGGATTTTTTTTGCGAAATGGCATTTTGCATTTGCCGTGACAAGTGAATCGCCGCGCGGAACAATGCATAGTTTTCAGTTTTTCGACCTTCACGGAACAGCGATTCATAAAGTTTTTCTGCTTAATGAAATTTATCTCGGAACTTATCAGGATTTGGCCGGAAAATATCGGAGCGCAGACCAAAGCCAAACCCTAACTATTCAGCCAAAGCTGGCCAAACAGCCCGAAAATCCTGATGCGGAAATTGACATCGAAGGTTTTCGCAAAGGTTGGGCGAAGCTCACAGACACGCACGATTTTTTTCCTTTGATGAGCAAATTCGGCGTTTCGCGTGAGCAGGCGCTGCGGCTGGCCGACACGGAAATGGTGCGCGAAGTTGACGCAAAAAGTTTTCGTTTTATCCTGGAAGAAGCGAGCAAGCGAAAACTTCCGATCATGGTTTTTGTCGGAAACGACGGAATTATCCAGATTCACACAGGGACTGTCGAAAATATCGTTGAAGCGCGCGGCTGGTTTAACGTGATGGACGAAAAATTTAATCTGCATATTGACCAGGATAAAATTGCCCGTGCCTTCGTTGTCAAAAAGCCGACCGCGGATGGAACCGTGACGAGTCTCGAATTATTTAATGCGCAAGGAGAAAATGTCGCGCTCTTTTTCGGCAAACGCAAACCGGGCATTCCCGAAATGCAGGAATGGCGCGAACTTGTCGCTGAATTGGAAAAGAATTGGCAAAATGATCCGCATAGCGAGCGGTAGCGAGTCTGATTCACCTTAAGATTTTCGATGAACAAAGGCACTCGCTACCGCTCGCTTTAATGATTACCATTCACTTCCAAATTTTATTCAACCCGAAACCAATCAACATCAGCCGTTCCCGCGTCGTTAAATTTTGCCGGGCGCGTAAAGAACAAACCGACTTTGGCGCCGACCCAGCGACCTTCACGCGCTTTGAACGGCACGCCGAGATTGGTAAAAGTTTTATTGTCCGGGCTGAAACTAAACTGGCACAGCGCGCCTTTTTCAACCTTGACGCGCAGATAAAATGTCTTTTCATTTAGTAAATACGGCACGTTTTCGGTTTCGGCAAATCCTTTGTCGGCATCTTTTGCCCCGGCTTGCGCGACGTAAAGTTTGCCGCCTTTGTTCGTCACGCCGACATAAGCATAATCCATTCCCATCACGAGCAAACCAAATTTTTCGCCTTCAAAACGCGGCGTGATACTGACTTTGGTTGTTACGGTAAATTCTTCGGCGGGAAATTTTTGAAGCAAGAGATTCGGGGCGTCCCAGAGATTTTTATAGTTTTCGGGCAGTTGGACGGAATTCATTCGCAGAAAACCTTTCGCGGGAAACATAAACGCCCAGTTTTGCTGAAAATTCGCATGCCATTGCCATTGCAAACCGAGCTTTGCATCGTTGAATTCGTCACTGTCGGGCGGCGTTTCAATCGGAAAGATTTTGCCGACGTTAGGTTTTTTGTAGGTCAAAACAGGCTCGCCCGTGCCGTCGCCGTCTTTGTCAACGCCGATGACGGGAAAATCGTTTTTCCAGGTCATCGGTTCGAGATGCAAAATTCTGCCGTATGCGCCTTTGTCCTGAAAATGCAAGAACCAATCTTCGCCCGTCTGCGTCGTTACCCACGCGCCTTGATGCGGTCCGTTGACGTTTGAATTGCCTTGCGCTAAAACGATTTTTTCGTCGTAAGGTCCGTAGATACTTTTTGAACGCAAAACCAATTGCCAACCCGTCGGAACGCCGCCTGCCGGAGCAAAAATATAATAAAAGCCGTTGCGTTTGTAAAATTTCGGACCTTCGACGGTCGGATGCGCGTCGTGGCCGTCGAAAACCATCACACCGTCATCAAGAAGGCGCGTGCCGTCTGCGCTCATTTTTGAAACAATCAAAACACTTTTGAATCCCGCCCGGCTTCCCGCAAATGCCGAAACGAGATACGCCTTTCCGTCGTCGTCCCAGAGCGGACACGGATCAATCAAACCTTTGCCGGGCTTTACTAAAAGCGGCTCAGACCAGTCACTTGCCGGATTTTTCGTTTTCGTCATATAAATGCCGAAATCCGGGTCCGGGTAGAAAATGTAATACTCGCCCTCGTGATAGCGGATTGACGGAGCCCAAACGCCGTTGCCGTGCTGCGGTTTGTCGAAAAAATCGAAAGGCTTTTGGCGCGTGAAAACGTAATTTATCAAATTCCAGTTGACCAAATCTTTTGAATGAAGAACGGGGAGTCCCGGCACGGCGTTAAAGCTTGAAGCCGTCAGATAAAAATCGTCGCCGACGCGAATCGCATCGGGGTCGGAATAATCGGCGTGAAGAATCGGATTTTTATACGTGCCATCGCCATTAT
>JBDTZT010000660.1:0-3041 GCA_040005005.1 Actinomycetota bacterium | reverse complement strand
CCTGAATTTCTCTTTGCGGAAATCCGGCTTCGACCGCTTCGACCATTCCGCCGAAACCGTCAATTTTGTCGAAATAATCGAAACAGCCGTCAACCATTTTCTGCGTCAATGCCTCAACGTAATAAGAACCGCCGAGCGGGTCAACCGTGTTCACGACGCCCGTTTCTTCGGCGATGATCTGCTGTGTCCGCAGCGCAATCAACGCGGCTTGATCGGACGGCAGCGCCAGCGCTTCGTCAAACGAATCTGTGTGAAGCGACTGCGTTCCGCCCAAAACTCCGGCGAGAGCCTGAATCGCGACCCGCGCAATATTGTTAAGCGGCTGCTGAACGGTTAAGCTGACTCCGGCGGTTTGCGTGTGAAAACGCATCTGCATCGTGCGCGCGCTTTTGGCGCCGAAACGCTCTTTCATCGTTTTTGCCCAAACGACGCGAGCGGCGCGGTATTTCGCGATTTCCTCAAAGAAATCGTTGTGCGCGTTAAAAAAGAAAGAGATGCGCGGCACAAATTCGTCAACATCCATTCCGCGTTCAATGCCGTATTGAACATATTCCACGCCGTCGCGCAAGGTAAAAGCAAGTTCCTGCAGCGCGGTCGCGCCGGCCTCGCGGATGTGATAACCCGAAACGGAAATCGGATTGTATTTCGGAACGTGTTTCGTACAGAATTCAAATGTGTCAATGCAGAGTTTCATCGCCGGTTTGATCGGATAGATCCATTCCTTCTGCGCGATATATTCCTTTAAAATATCGTTTTGCAAGGTTCCCGAAATCTTATTTAAATCACAGCCTTGTTTCTCTGCCAAAGCAACGTAAAACGCTAAGAAAATCCACGCCGGTGCATTAATCGTCTGCGAAACCGTCACTTCTTCAAGGTTGATTCCGTCGAACAAAACTTCAAAATCGGCTAAAGACGAAACCGCCACGCCGCATTTGCCGACTTCGCCTTCCGAAAGCGGCGAATCGGCATCGAGGCCCATCAGCGCGGGTAAATCATAGGCGGTCGAAAGTCCGGTCTGCCCTTGCGCCATCAGATATTTAAAACGCCGATTGGTTTCTTCGGGCGAGGAAAATCCGGCAAACTGGCGCATTGTCCAAAGCCGGCCGCGATAACCTGTCGGGTGAATCCCGCGTTTGTATGGATATTCGCCGGGAAAACCGATTTCGTCCAAGTTTTCCGCGTCTGATTCGGCGTAAAGCCGTTCGACCGGTTCGAGCGAAACGCCTTCAAATCTTGCTTTTCGTTCCGCCGTTTTGGCTAAAACCTTTTGCAAAGTTTCCGCTTCCCAACGCTGTTTTTCCGCTTGTGCTTCCGAGATTGCTTCTTTTACTGCCATTTTGTTATCCAACTATAAATAAAATTTCTAAAATTGCTTATCTTGGCATTTTACACGATTTTTTGTGATCTATGAAAATCAAGTTTTGAACTCGCTTCCCGGTTTTGCTTAATAGATAATGTTAATAGAATATTGCCAACTTAATAAAATCTTTATAAAATTACCGAATGCAAACTTTCCCGAAATATCTTATCGTCATCTTCGTCGCCTTTTTCTTCTCGGCTTGCCCTTCAAATAACGGCAAAACCGACAATGGGAATTCGCCTAATCGAACGGCGAATTCGGCGAATTCTATCAACAGCGCAAATGCCGTCAAAGACGACATTGACGAATTGGAAATGACGATAAAAATTCCGTTTCACCCTGAAGAAGCGGTTTGGCGCGAGGAAATGCAGGCGGAAACAGGCGACGGGCGCGTTCCCGCGCCGACCGATAAAAAACTTGTTGCCGTCCTGCGCTTTTTAAAAGAAGATGCCGAGAAGATTGCCGCGCAAGCCGTCAGATACAAACCCGCCCAGCCCGAAACAATCAGCACCGAAAACTGGTTTCCCGCCGAATTAATCGCCCAGAGCCGGACGAGCGGCGATGGAACTTTAAAGGGCGCCAGCTACGCTGCCAACGACTTTTTCAATACGCCCTACAATGACGGAAAAATTACACGAATTGAAGGCACGAATTATTTTGTGTTGGAATTATACGCAAAATAATAAAAACAATGAATAAAAAGGACGATTCAATATGGTTTTTGCTGATTGCCGCAAGCGATTTTTATTGTTTACGGCGGAATTGCAATTATTGCTTTAGTTTTATTTTAGTTTTTGTCCTAACCTCTTAATTAAACTAATGAATGTCAGTAATTATCCGGTTAAATTTCCTCATACTTTTTGAGTTTTCGATAAAGCGTTGAGAGGTCAATTCCTAAGATATTCGCGGCTTCCGTTTTATCGTCGTCAACCGAATTTAGAATCTCCAAAATATAACGGCGTTCCATTTCATCAAGTGTCGGGCGCAAACCTTCGGGGTCGCGCATTTCGAGCGAATTTTGCGCGTTTATTTTTATTTTCGGTGTCAAACTTTCCAGATCAATCTCGTCGCCCGACAAAATAAAAGCGCGTTCGACGGCGTTTTCGAGTTCGCGGACATTGCCCTGCCATTTGTAACTGACGAGCGCGGTCATCGCTTCTCTGGTGACGTTTTTTTCGTTAGCCCGTTGATTTCGTGCCGATTTTGAAACGAAATGTTTGACCAGCAGCGGAATATCTTCGCGCCTCGCGCGGAGCGGCGGCAAACTTATTTCGATCACATTCAGACGATAAAATAAATCTTCGCGAAAGCGGTTTTCCAAAACTTCGGTTTCGAGATTTCGGTTCGTCGCGGCGATAATTCGCGTGTCGAATTTGACCGCCGCGCTCGCGCCAACCGGCAAAACTTCCTGTTCTTGCAAAGCGCGAAGAAGTTTGACCTGTAATGGAAGCGGCATTTCGCCGATTTCATCGAGAAAAAGCGTGCCGCCGTCAGCCGCGCGAAATAAACCTTTTTTATCGGAAGTCGCGCCCGTAAACGAACCTTTCGTGTGTCCGAAGAGTTCCGATTCGAGCAAACTTTCGGGCAGCGCGCCGCAATTGACCGCGAGAAATGGCTGGTTGGCGCGTTGGCTATTGAAATGGATTGCTTTGGCAATCAGCTCTTTGCCCGTTCCCGATTC
>JBDTZT010000659.1:0-3044 GCA_040005005.1 Actinomycetota bacterium | reverse complement strand
ACGAACTCGATTTTCTGTTTATCGAAAACGTCGGCAATCTCGTCTGCCCGTCGAGCTACGATCTTGGCGAAGCGTTGCGCGTCGTGCTCATAAGCACGACCGAAGGCGAAGACAAGCCGCGCAAATATCCGACGATTTTCAACACCGCCGATGTCGCCGTAATTACAAAAATGGATCTGGCGGAAGCAGTCGAATTCGATAAAGATGCGGCGCACGCGAGCATTCAAGCAGTACGTCCCGGAATGCAGATTTTTGAAGTTTCATCAAAAACCGGCGCGGGAATAGACGAATGGCTGGAATTTTTGAGCTCGAAAAGAGAGGATAATTATAAAAATTCCTTGATGACTTGAAAATTAACATAAAACTGCAATTTAATAATATTTCTTAGAATTTAAAAAGGACTGTAGAAAATATGGAAATTGCATCATCTTTGCTTACGGGCTTGGTTTCAGCCGCTATTGCTGCTGTTGTTACATATTTTGCCACTCGTTCTAAAATTCGTTTGGATTTAACGGTAGAGAATGACAAAGAGTTGCGTAAAAAAAGATTAGAGGTCTATCAAAAATTGTGGATACAACTAAAACCATTAGCCAGATTCTCGCCGGAAAAAGAACTTTCTTATCAATTAATCAAAGATACGTCCGAGCAGATGCGGAACTGGTATTTCGATGAGGCAAGCGGCATTTTTCTTTCAAAGGAAAGTCGTAAGCCTTATTTTGAGCTTAAAGAATCTTTGCAAAAAATCATTGGTGCAGAAAGGTTAGTGAAAGATGCCGATGTATCTTTTACCAAAGATGAATTGGAAATAACGGTGAAGACCAAAAACAAAACAGAAAAAGTAAAGGAGATTTTAGAAACGGTATTGGAGCAAGGAAAAGAGTTGCGAAGATGTTTGTCCGATGATATTGGCAGCCGAAAAGAACCATTTCTAAGTTAAATACAATATTTTTAAAGGTCAATGCTCAATGAAAACACGCACCCAAATTCAAATCAAAGGCATCGTTCAGGGTGTCGGATTTCGCCCGTTCGTTTATGCTTTGGCTGAAAAAAACGCGCTCAAAGGTCAGGTTTTGAATAATGCGGTCGGCGTTCTCGTTGATGTCGAGGGCGAAGAAACGCGAATCGAACAATTTATCAACGCGCTTCAGAAAAGTGCGCCGCCGCTTTCGATGATCGAATCAATCGAGCTGAACAATTCTCAAATTCCCGCCGATTTCAAAGATTTCCGCATCGTCGAAAGCCGGTCAAACGGCGCAAAGTTTATGCCGATTTCCGCCGACATTGCGACTTGCGCTGATTGTCTGCGCGAAATGTTTGACCATATGAACCGGCGTTTTCGCTATCCGTTTATCAACTGCACGAATTGCGGTCCGCGTTTTACGATTATTGAAAACGTGCCGTATGACCGTCTTGAAACGACAATGCGCGAGTTTGAAATGTGTATTGATTGCCGTGCTGAATACGAAAATCCTGCAAACCGAAGATTTCACGCCGAACCGACTTGCTGCCCTGTTTGCGGACCGAAGGTTTTCTTAACAGGCGGAAACGCAAATCGGCAGACAAACACGCTCCCTCACGGTCGCGTTTCCGCCCTCGAAGCAGACGCAATCAGCCAAGCACGACAGCTTTTAGAAAACGGCAAAATCCTGGCGGTCAAAGGTATCGGAGGTTTTCATCTCGTTTGCGATGCGCTGAACGCGGAAGTCGTTCAAACTCTGCGGAGCCGAAAACATCGGGAAGACAAACCGTTTGCGCTGATGGCAAATTCGCTTGAAGTTATCGAAAAATACTGCTTTGTTTCCGCAGCCGAACGCGAATTGCTTCTTTCAAAAGCGCGTCCGATCGTTTTGCTCGGAAGAAAACCGGACGCAAAAATTCCCGAAGCGATCGCGCCGAAAATGAATTCTTTGGGCTTTATGCTTCCCTACACGCCGCTTCATTATTTGCTTTTGGAAGCGCGCGAAAAACCGCTGGTGATGACAAGCGGAAATATTTCCGACGAACCGATTTGTTATCAAGATTCAGAAGCAAACGAACGTTTAAAAAATATTGCCGATTATTATTTACTCCATAATCGCCGAATCCATATTCGCACTGACGATTCGGTTGTCAGAGTAATGGAAAATGGAAAACGGAAAACGGAAAATAAAAAGCAAAAAAACTCAGCACTCAGCACTCAGCACTCAGCAATAATTCTCCGTCGTTCGCGCGGGTTTGCGCCCGCACCCGTGAAAACTTCGTTTAAGTTCAAAAAGCAAATCCTGGCGTGCGGCGCGGAACTCAAAAACACCTTTTGTCTGACGCGGGACAATTACGCTTTTCTTTCGCATCACATCGGCGATTTGGAAAACTTGGAAACACTAAAATCTTTTACCGGCGGCATCGAACATTACAAAAAGCTCTTTAATCTCGCGCCTGAGATTATCGCTTACGATTTGCATCCCGAATATCTTTCGACCAAGTTTGCGCTTGAAATGGATGCTGAAAAAATCGGCGTGCAGCATCATCACGCGCATATCGCCAGTTGTCTGGCTGACAACAATGCGGAAGGCGAAGTGATCGGTGTGGCGATGGACGGGACAGGTTTTGGAATTGACGGAAAAATTTGGGGCGGCGAGTTTTTTGTCGCGGATTTTCGGGCGGCGGAACGCGTCGCGCATCTCGATTACATTTCTTTGCCGGGCGGCGCAAAAGCGATTCGTCAGCCGTGGCGCATCGCAGCGGTTTATTTGCAAAAAACTTTCGGCGATGAATTTTTAAATTTGGATTTGCCGTTTGTGCAAAACTTAAATTTAGGCGAATGGAAAACTCTGCAAAGTATGATTCAGGGCGGCACGAACAGCCCGCAAACTTCGAGTATGGGCCGACTTTTCGACGCGGTTTCGTCGCTTTTGTGCCTTCGTAATTCGGTTAATTACGAAGGTCAGGCGGCGATTGAACTGGAAACGATTGCCGACCGCCAAGCGTTGCAAAATTACGAGTTTGAAATCGCGGAAGGTGGTATAATAAAAAGCAAAACAGTTATTAGAAAAGCAGTTGAAGAT
>JBDTZT010000658.1:0-3049 GCA_040005005.1 Actinomycetota bacterium | reverse complement strand
TATCGTAAGTCGTGTAAGCGGCGGCAAAAGCGCCGATTCCCGCCCCGAACGGCAGATTATTTTTGATGACTTGAAGCGTGACATTCCAGATCTGCGTCCGATTGGTCGAAATATCATTTGAGGTGGCGGTTTCGGCAAAACGGGTCAATGAAGATTCACCGCCGATCATAATTGATCCGCCGACAATTACCGCAATGAGCAAAATTGCCAATCCGATTTTCAAAGCCACTTGATTATAACCGCGTGACTTACTCGCCAAAATCACCAGCAAAATAACTTCTGCCAAAAGCGAAACCAATCCGCCGCGTGAACCGCTGAGAAGCAAAGCAATGCCCATCAAACCGATTGTCGTCATATAAATCAGACGTTTATCCCGCGGCACGGCACCGACAAAAATCAAACCGAGCGGCACGGCAATCAACATTTCCATATAAGCCGCAAAGTTATGGCGATTAACAAACGAGCCGAACGGTTGGGCAAACTCGGCTTCGTAAATTCCGTAGATTTTTGTTGGGCTTAAAACCAATTGGAGAATCGCGAAAAAGGCAAAAGCAAAACCGAAAATCGTAATCAGCGAAGTTATTTTCCGCAACCGCTCCGCACTGTCAAGAAAAGTCAGTGAAGCCGCCAGGATAAAAAATAGCGCGAGAAAATGAAGCGCAAACATCTGCGTCCAAAACGGTTCGAGCGAAATTGTCCGCCCGATGCCCGATACTCCGCCCGTTTCCGCCAAACTGCCAAACGGAATAATCTGAATAATCGCATAAACAACCGCTCCAATCAGCGGAATTTGCAAAAGGCTTTTGTTGAATCGCAAAATTCCCGTCTGAAATGAATCAATCGCCCATAAAACAATGATCGCCGTCGTCATCAGATAAAACAGTGCAATCGTCGGCTGATGCACGGTGCCGTAAGCCAGTGCCGTGTAAATGATGCAGATGCCCAGGAGAACAAAAATAATTTTACTTGTTAAAGTCTTTTCGATGTCTTTTGCCATTCTTAAAAGTTCCGGGTTTCAAGTTCCGGGTTCCAAGTTTCAAGCCTGATTTTAACTTGGAACTTGAAACTAATTGGCTTTCAACTTAAAATCATCAACCCAAAAGGTGCCGACAATCGGACATGCATCGCCGCAGTAAGCGCGGTCAAAACGAAGCGCAATCGCTTCTGCTGTTTGAGGCGAAGTGAAATCAATTGTCATCTGCGACCAATCGTTTGTGCCGCTCGGAAAAGCCGGACTGGTCGTGATAATTTTCTCGTCGTTGGCATTAATTATTTCTAAAACAGGCGTTCCCCCACTTTTCAAATTCTCAGACTTCAGCCAAAAACTCAAACGATATTTTTTATTCGATTCAACAGCGACGATTTGCATAATATTTTTAATTTCGAGACCCGCAAATCCATTAAACGAAACACGCAAACTTTTACTTCCTTCTTTTTTCTTGATCGGGTCGGGATTGACTTCAACCTTTTCGAGTTTCACAATTTTCCAACCGAAAAACGCATCTTTTTCGTCCGCCGAAATCGGCGATTCAAAACCGCCGTTTTGGATAGTTTCAGCTTGTGCCTGCGGTTCGATTCCGAGTTGCCGCACAAATTCGATTGACGAACGATAAAACCGTTTGTCGTAGAGAGCCTGCGCGATGAGCCGGGCAACATCCTGATTGCGCTGTTTTCCTTCATCAGAAAGTGTATTCCAGATTCGCAAACTGTCTTCGGGGCGTTCCTTGGCGGCGTAAAATTTAGCTAAACCGGCGCGAACATCCGGTTTTTCGCCCGCCATTTGTTCGAGTTTCGCCGTGTCTTTTTCAAAATATTCCCACACAATCGAAAAAACCTGCGGACGATAAATCGCACTCGTTTCGGCTGACTTTTTGAGTTCGGTAAAGGCCTCCGATTCTCTGCCCTGCCGCAGATAAAAATTGCCGACTTGCCAATGCACATTGCAGTAATTCGGCGCGAGATTGATCGCCCGGGAAAAAGCCTTTTCTGCTTTTTCGTAATTTTCGGCTTGCTCATCGGCGCGTCCGAGTTCGAGCCAGTAGCGATAATCTTCGGGTGCAAATCTGACGGTTTGTTCAAAATCTTTGACCGATTTAGTAAGACTTTCGGGCGTAAAAACTTCTTTTTCGACACTTGCTTTAAGCCAGTTCGTAATCGGGTCACGCGGGCTGAGCGTATATGAGAAATCAGCAACAGCCATTGCCTGCGGATCGTTCGGCGGAGTCAGCGTGGCCAGCATATTGCCAAGTTGCCAACTCACTGAAAACCAGGCAAAACCAAGCGCAACAATAATTAAGGCGATCAAAACAATCCTTCCTGGCCATTCTTTTGTTTCAATAATTTTTATCTGTTCCGGCACAATGTTAGAAAGTTATTCGATTTAGAAAATTTAATCAAGCAAAAATTCCGCAATTTTTTCGACCACAAACTCTTGTTGTGCGCTTTTCAGTTCAGGAAAAATCGGCAACGCAAGAGTTTCCCGCGAAGCCCATTCACTTTCCGGAAAATCTCCCGTTTTATAACCGAGATATTCAAAACATTCCTGCAAATGAAGCGACACCGGATAATAAATGTCGGAGCCGATTTCATTTGTCGCCAGAAATTGTTTCAATTCGTCGCGTCTTTGGGGAACGCGCACGACGAATTGATTATAAATATGCCGCACGTTTTCGCGTTCAAACGGCAAAACGATTTGTTCGGTCAAACCCGAATCGGTAAAAAGTTCGCGGTAATAGTCGGCGTTTGCCTTGCGTTTGTCCGACCACGAATCAAGATACGGAAGTTTGACACGTAAAACCGCGCCCTGAAAACCGTCGAGGCGCGAGTTTAAACCAACCCATTTGTGATAATAACGCTCGAACGAACCGTGCACGCGAAGCGCAAAAAGTTTATGCGCAAGATCGTCATCATCGGTCGTCATAAATCCGCCGTCGCCCATTCCGCCGAGGTTTTTCGACGGATAAAAACTGAAACAGCCGATTTCCGACATCGCTCCGGCGCGTTCACCGTTCGCATCTTCCGCGCCGATTGCCTGTGCCGCATCTTCGAC
>JBDTZT010000657.1:0-3050 GCA_040005005.1 Actinomycetota bacterium | reverse complement strand
TCAGACCGACCACAAAACGACCGAGCGTCTTACTGGCCGCCAGCCGTGTAATAAAATCGTCCGAAACCGCAGCGAGTGCATCATAACCACCGAGCCGCGAGCAAAGCGATTTTTCCTTTGTTCCCATTTTGCCATTTGTATTTTGGGCAAAAGCCGAAACGCCGCAAAACAAAGCGATTGCCATTATCACTAAAATTCTTTTCATTTTTTTATCTCCTTTTTTTCAGAATTTGGGTTAAAAACTTCTTTTCATACATTTTTCGCAACGCCAAATAAAACGGATTCAAAAATTTTGCTATGATTTTCCTGATATTTAAATTTCAATTCGGAAGGTGTAAAAATGCAAAGAATTTTGTCTTTAGTGATTGCTCTGAGTCTGTGTGCGCCGCTTGTTTTTGCCCACAGCGACAACTCTCATTTTGAGAATCAGCAAGAGGTGACCGTTAAAACAACCAAGGTCAACGGCAATGTTTATATGCTTCAGGGACGCGGTGGAAACGTCGGCGCATTAGTCGGAAGCGACGGAATTTTGATTGTTGACGACGATTACAAAGTCGTCAGCGAAAAACTGCGCGATGCTTTGAAGGAATTAGGTTCGGAAAAGCCGCGTTTTATTTTTAACACGCATTGGCATGGTGACCACACCGAAGGAAACCAGTTTTTCGGACCGGATTCGATCATCATTGCGCAAACCAATGTGCGGAAACGGCTTTCGCAAATCAATACGATTTTCGGCGAAACCGTTCAGCCTTATCAATTAGCTGCTTTGCCGATGATTACTTTTACCGAATCAATAACAATCCACTTTGACGGCGAAGAAGTCCGCGCCGTTTATTATCCGAACGGTCATACGGACGGCGATTCGGTAATTTTCTTTACGAAAGCCAATGTCGTTCATCTCGGCGACGATTTTTTTGCGGGACGTTTTCCGTTTGTTGATCTGGAAAACGGCGGCAGCGTGCAGGGCTTGATAAATAATGTCGGAATACTGCTCAAACAAATTCCGGCGGACGCGCGGCTGATTCCCGGTCACGGCGAAATTTCAACGCTTGACGATTTGAAAAATTATCATCAGATGCTTCTTGACACGTCGAAAATCGTGCAGGACGCGATGAAGAAAAAGAAAACGCTCGACGAGATCAAAAAGGCGGGTTTTCCCGAAAAATATAAGGAATTCGGAAACGGCTTTATCAAAACCGACGCGTGGATCGAGACCGTTTATAAAAGCTACACGGTCAACAAAAAGTAGTTTTTATTGAAAAGTGATTTCTTTGCGCCTTTGCGTCTTTGCGCCTTTGCGGGAAACTTATCTTTGTTCTAAAAAAAATCCCCAAAGGCGCAAAGACGCAAAGTTCAGGTTTTTTAAGCTCCCCCAATTTAAAATAAAAACGCGCGTTTTATCTTGCGGAAAAAACGCGCGTTTAATCTAAATTAACAGAAGAAAAGTTCCGTTAATTAGGCATCAAAACTGTATCAACTACGTGAATCACGCCGTTCTTTTGTTTGACATCGGCAATCGTCACTCTCGACATTCCGCCTTTTTCGTCGGTTAATACGAGTGTCGAACCGTCCATTTTGGCCATTAAGGTTCCGCCCGAAACAGTTTTCAGTGTCGCCATACCTTTCCCTTTTTTGATGGCTTTCATAATCGCTTTGGAATCCATATTTCCTGCCACGACGTGATAGGTCAAAACTTTCTGAAGCATTGCTTTGTTTTCGGGTTTGAGCAACATCTCAACCGTTCCTGCCGGAAGCGCGTCAAAAGCCGCGTTGGTCGGCGCAAAAACCGTGAAAGGTCCTTTGCTTTTCAATGTATCAACCAAACTGGCCGCTGTGACCGCCGCGACCAAAGTCGTGTGATCTTTTGAATTCATGGCGTTGTCAACGATGTCCTTTGTTTTGTACATTGCCGCGCCGCCGACCATCGGATTATCGCTTTTCATCATTTGTGCCGATGCATTGTTAATTCCGAAACCAAAAGTAATTGCCAGTGCAAATACCGCTAAAATAATTTTTTTCATAACTTCCCTCATTTGTTTTATAAAATTTATACGAAGGCTAGAAAGCCAACCCTTACTATCGTTTTCGTGTGATTTTTAACATCGGTTTCAGAAAAAGAAAAAAACTTGCACAAAAATTAATTTTTGTGCAAGTTTTTCCGATAAAAATTGAAATTAATTTAGGCGACCGTTACTTCTTTCGCCAGATAAACATCCTGGATCGCGTTCAAAAGCGCAATGCCTTCAGCCGTCGGACGCTGAAACGCTTTGCGACCCGAAATCAAACCCATTCCGCCGCCGCGTTTGTTGATAACAGCGGTGCGAACCGCGTCCGCCAAATCACTTTCGCCTTTTGATTCGCCACCCGAATTGATCAATCCGGCGCGTCCCATATAACAATTCGCAACTTGATAACGAACCAGGTCAATCGGATTGTCGGACGTTAAATCCGTGTAGATTTTCGGATTGGTTTTGCCGTAACTGCTTTCCATATTCAAAGCATTGTAACCGCCGTTACGTTCGGGCAATTTTTGCTTGATGATGTCGGCTTGAATCGTGACGCCGAGATGATTTGCCTGTCCGGTCAAATCGGCTGCCGTGTGCATATCGCCTTCCGGGGTTTTGAATTTATTGTTACGCAGGTAACACCAAAGAATTGTCGCCATTCCGAGTTCGTGCGCGTGAGCAAATACCTTGGCGATTTCGACAATTTGCCGGCCCGATTCTTCCGAACCGAAATAAACCGTCGCGCCGATTGCCACTGCGCCCATATTTCGTGCTTCTTTGATAGTGCCGAACAAAATCTGGTCAGCTTTGTTCGGATAAGTGAGTAGTTCGTTGTGATTGACTTTAACGATAAACGGGATTTTGTGTGCGAATTTTCGCGCCACCGCACCGAGCACGCCGTAAGTCGAAGCAACCGCGTTACAGCCGCCTTCAATGGCGAGTTCGACAATGTTTTTCGGATCGAAAAGTTTCGGATTCGGCGCAAAACTCGCGCCCGCCGAATGTTCGATGCCCTGGTCAACCGGCAAAATCGAAAGATAACCT
>JBDTZT010000067.1:0-10282 GCA_040005005.1 Actinomycetota bacterium | reverse complement strand
GCGGCGACCGAATCAATGACGATGACATCAACGCTGTTTGACCTGACCAGTGTTTCAGCTATTTCTAATGCTTGTTCGCCAGAATCGGGTTGCGAAATCAGCATATCGTCAATATTTACGCCGAGTTTTTCTGCATATTCCGGGTCCATCGCGTGTTCCGCGTCAATATACGCCGCGATTCCGCCGCCTTTTTGCGCCTGTGCGACAACTTGCAGAGCAAGCGTCGTTTTACCCGAACTTTCAGGACCATAAACTTCAATGATTCTGCCGCGCGGAAAACCGCCGACACCGATTGCCGCGTCCAAACTCAAACAATTTGTCGAGATTGCGCCGATTTCTTCGTGCGGACGTTCGCCCAAACGCATAATTGAGCCTTTACCGAATTTCTTTTCAATGTTTGCCAAAGCTGACTCAATTGCTTTGCCTTTTGCATCTGTACTCATTGCTACCGCCTCTTTTGCCATAAAAGTTTCTCCTATTTTGTGTGTCTTTTCACAACTTGAAAAAGAGTGTAACACAAGTAAGGAGCGTTTGTGAAATAGTGTTTCACGAATGAAACAAATAATTTTCCTGTGAATCGGGAAAATGAATTTTAAGTTACCGGAAAATAATAGTTTGTCCGAATAAAAAAAGCAATAAGTCGGACAGAAAATAATCAGACTCGCGACCGTTCGCAAGTCTGATTATTTTTGAAAATTTTCGCTAAGCAAAGATGCCCGCCACCGTTCGCTCTACCGAATTTATGTCTTATCTTCGCACATAAATTTTATAAGTATAACGAATTTCCTTTTCACCGCCGGGGATTGTCAGATTCCATTTGACGACCGAATTCGGATTGACCGATTGCAGATTCAAACCTTCCCGCGAGATTTTTCCGTTGTCGGTTGCCGAAATTGCTTCGCCGACAAAATTGCGCGTCAGAGCAATTTCGACCGGTTCTTTTTTGATGTTGCGGAGTTTGATCGTGCCTTCGACCGTGATCAAATCGAAATTATAAGTTCCGCCGCTGTATCGCAGAGAGGTTTGGACACGCGATTTTTCTTCCAAAGTATGCGTTCCGATAACTTCGGTCGCGGGCGTAATGCGCAAGATATTTTCGCCGCCGATGGGCGTGAACGAAAGCATATCTTGTCCCATCGGTTTCCATTCGCGGAACGAAAGCGCGGGCGCGGTCGTCCACGGCATTCCGGTTTGATTCTTGAGCCGCAGCGCGTACCATATCTTGCTTGAAAGGTCTTGCATCAGCGGCGAAGAATTTGAACTGCTCGAATATTCCAAATAGCGGCGCTCGGTTTCGGGCGTGTCGTTGAGCGTCCATTCAAAAACTTCAGTTGCCGGAACGGTCAGCGAAAACAGCCGAAAACTGGCGCGTTCGCCTTTTTTTAGATTGATGTTGTTGGCTTGGTAAAGAAAAAGCTGTTCGGCGGAAAACGTGTTGGCTTTTTCCTCGTCGGAAACGGTTGGTGAAATCTCTTCGTTAGAATTGCTGTCCTTTGTGGTGGCGACTTGCGACATAATCGCGTTTGAATATGAATCGCGTCGATTATTTCCCGCGCCCGCGCCAAAATAACTCGAAACGCCCGCAAAGCCTGTATTCATCGAAAGCGGCGACATTGTTTCCTGAAAAAGAAAATGCGGCACGCCGACGACGAAATAAACTTCCGAATTGCTCAGATCGGTTAATTCATTGATTAAAACCGCCTCGAGTTCGAGTTTGGCTTCCTTGACGGGCGTGCCTTTGACCTCGACGCGATAAGCCGGAATCCAACGAATGCCGCGTTCGAGCGCGGCGACGCCGAGATTGATCTTCTCGCCGTCTTTGGCTCCTTCAACTTTTACCGAAAGACGATTTTCTTTGCGGATTTTCGGTTTTTCCATCTTCGGCTGACCGACAATTTCGATATTTCTCAGCGAACCGACCGGAAAAAGCATAATTCCGCTTTCGGTTTTCAGCGCAATAACTATCTGGTCTTCGCGGAATTCGTCGGTGGAGTTGTCGGTGCGCGGAACAGGCACCGCAAAATTGCGGTGCCTGCTGACGATTTCGTAATTTCCTTCGTAAATTTTCGTGGTGTTGTAAGTATCCGTAAAACGAATCCGCGCGCCTTCATTTGCCAGCAGAATTTCGGCAATATCGGTGACGCGCTCAGTTTCGCGTGTTTCGCTTTCGGACGCGAGAAGCGACATCACTTTGACATTCGGCGAGGTCGAATAACCCCAAATCGTGCCGAGCACACCGATTGGCGCGTTGGTCGTATAAGCCCAACCGTTTGAAATCTGCGCTTCGCCCTCACGATAAGTAAAAGCATAACCGTTTTTAAAAACCGCGACGCGTTTTACTTCGGGCGAAAATAAAGTTTGCGAAAAAATTGGAATAGCGAACAGACAAAAAACCATTAACAGGACAGACAGTTTTTTCATAGTTTCTCCCTGAATTTGTTGAACTTACTTGCAGAGATGCGGCGAGATTGAAAATTAGTTGCACCAATGCTTAAAACGACGACTTCGAAAACTCTGGACAAACTTTACTAAAAACTGCTTTATTCAATCTTGGCGTTCGTCTTTTGCTTGAGCAGATCGAGCATTTTTTTGCGGGCATCTTCCCACATTGTCGAATGCGCGAAATTCTCAAGTTGTTTTTGTTTGGATTCTCCTTCTTTGTAAGAATAGTTGACGGCCGAGGCTGATTTGGCTTCAATCACTAAACTGCAAAGAGGCTGGCTATTATTTAAATCTACAATAAATGTTTCGACCGTTGTTTTCCCCGGCGTATAAGTCTTTTCGTCCAATGCGACGGGTTCGGTCAAGTTGACGACACGGCTGACGACCAGATAACGGTAAGCCAACGCCGCCTTCAAACGCGCTTCCATATCGCCGGCGCGGTCATTGAGCACCGTAGATGACATCGGATTTTTGGGACCCGTCCACTGAATTCCGTTTAACAATTCACCATGCGGGGCAATATCCATTTTCGGTGTCGTGTCGGGGTCGGAAAGCTGATCGAACATCACCATCTCGGTATTGAATTGTCTGGCTTTTTCATTAAATTCAATGGTCGGATTCATCGCCGGACAGCTATCATTAAGACTGCCTTTCGCCGGCAGAGATTTGGCAATTGATTGAAACTGCTCTCGTTTCTTCTTGAAATCGCCCTCATATTTCTTGAAAACTTCAGAAACCTTCGGACCGCAGCCAAACTGGAAAACGGTGATAACCAGCAGCAAAAGATAAGATGTTTTTTTCATAAGTTAGGCTGAAATATACGATAATTTGATAAATTTCTCAATATAAGTTTAGAATTTATGCAGTTGAAAATTATTCGCAGTAAGTAAAAAGTGAGAAGTGATAGATGAGAGTTCGTTTTGACCTGTTATCTGTCACTTCTCACTTTTTACTTACTCGGGTTGATGAAACCTTTTAATTTGTTCATTTATTTTTCAACCGCGTCACTCCCAAAGTTAATTCCGCATAAATTTTTCGCGGCTGGTTACGTATTTTACGGGCAAATCTTTTCTGTTAATTCTTTCTGTAAAATTCCACACCGTCTTTGAATTCGACCGCGATTTTGCCTGTCTGTTCGGCATAATCGAGATGCGCGATTGCTTCGGAAATCGCTAAAAACCGGTGCACGTCTTTTTCGACCGCTTTCGGGAAAAGTTTTTGCGCTGTTTCAAAAGCCGTCACGCCTTCTTTTGAAACGAGCGAAATCACGCGGCGCTGGCGATCGTCAATTGCGCGCACGTAGCGGTTGAAAATTTCCTCGAAATCTTGAATCGGTTCGCCGTGTCCGCCGTAAACCAGCGTCGGCGAATAGCTGCGGATTTTAGCGAGCGAAACCAAATATTCCGCCAGAGATTTGAAACGCTTGTTTGAATCAAACGGATCGGGCGACACAATCGGATTCGGCGTGATGCGTTTGAGAACGCAATCGCCGACGATCAAAGTCCGGTTTGCTTCGCGGATAAACGAACACGAGCCGGGCGTGTGTCCGGGCGTGTGCAGAACTTTTAGCGTTCCGCTGGCAAATTCAAGTTCCATTTCGTCGCGCAATTCCGAAAATTCACCCTCGGAAAGCGCATCTGTCAGCAGCGAAATTTCCCTGTAGATTGACTGCATTTCCTGAAAAACCCGATCGGGAACGCCGGCGCGAAGCATTAAACCGCGATGTTCTTCATGCGCCAGACGACCGAAAAGATGTCCGGTTTCCCAATTATGAACCAATATCTTCGCGTTTTTCGCTTCGTCGCGGATTTGTTTGGCGAGCCCGCAATGATCTTCGTGGGCGTGCGTCAGAACGATTCTTTGAATATCTTTAAATTCAACGCCGTGGCGCTGCAAACTGCGCCGCAAAACATCGCTCGCCTCCTTTGTTTTCGGCCCGACATCAATCAGCGTCAGCGGTTCTTCTTTAATCAAATAAACATTGACATCGCCGACATAAAAAGGCGTTGGAACTGAAAGCGGAATTATTTTCATAAAATTTCTGTCGCGAATAACACGAATAACACGAATTAAAAAGAAAACAAAATGTTATCTGTTCCGATAAAGATGTAAGATGAAAATTACAGTGAAATTCAAAATTCAAAATTCAAAATCTAAAATCGTCATCGTCGGCGCCGGTCCGGCGGGCGCCGGATTGGCAATTCGCCTGGCGGAAAAAGGTTTTGAGATTGTTTTGATCGAACGCGATAAGTTTCCGCGTCACAAACTCTGCGGCGAATTTATTTCGCCCGAATGTTTGATTCATTTTGAAAATTTAGGTGTTTTGGATGAAATGATTTCCGTCGGCGGCGATCGCATTACGGAAACCGTGTTTTATGCGCCGAACGGCAGAAATGTTTCTGTTCCGAGCGAATGGTTCGGCAACGTCCAGGGCGCGCTCAGCCTCAGCCGCGCCGCGATGGATTTTCGTCTTTTGGCAAAAGCGCGCGAATCGGGCGCGAAAGTTTTAGAAGAAACGCAGGTGATCGGAGTTCTGTTTGAAAACGCTGGGATTTGCGGCGTGAAAGTTAAATCAAGGAGCGGCGAAACATGGGAAATTACCGCTGATTTGACGATTGACGCGACCGGAAGAGCGAATATTTTGGGGAAACTTGCTGAAAAGTCCAGAGTCCAGAGTCCAGAGTCCGGAGTCAAAAAAATCCAAAATCCAAAATCCAAAATCCAAAATCGGCTGGTTGGTTTTAAAGCGCATCTCGAAAATGTTCATCTCGAAAAAGGTCGCTGCGAGATTTACTTTTTTCGCGGCGGTTACGGCGGTTTGAGTTATGTTGAAAATAATCTGGCAAATCATTGTTTTCTGATAAAAGCCGATGTCGTTAAAGAGTATATTGGTCAGACCAATTTATTAATCGAAGAAGTGATTTTTGCAAACAAACGCGCTTATGAAACAATGAAAGATGCGAAACCCGTATTTGATTGGCTGGCGGTTGCGGTTGACGGTTTCGGAGTTAAAGATTTGAATCCCGCGAAAAATCTTTTTGCGATCGGCGACGCAGCGGCTTTTATTGACCCGTTTACGGGCAGCGGAATGTTGATGGCACTCGAAAGTGCGGAAATTTTGGCAAAAATTTTGACGGAAAATCATTTTTCGTCTGTCGCAATCGCGGAAATTTATAATTTACAATTCCGGCAAAAATTTCAAAAAAGATTGCGAATCTGTGCATTGATGAGGCGGGCGGCATTCGTACCGAATCTGGCAAAAACATTGATTTCCGCTTTGAGTTTGAGCCGCCCCGCGCGGGAAATTTTAGCACGTTCAACCAGACAGCCGGGCATTATAAAAAAAAGTAATCCTAAAGTTACAAAAATCTTACATTAATGCTTGCCTTTCAATGGGTTTTAGGATAAAAATTGCAAAGCATATCTGATAACTATTAAATAATCTGTCGGTTAAATTTTCCAAAGTAGATAGCGCCGGTAAAGCGTCTGAAATTCTTTAGTTACAAACAAATGCGGCGGTTAGCCCCAATCACCGTTTGTCTTTGCCCGACAGAACCATAGAAAAAAAGTTTATTGAAGGAGAGAAAAATTTTATGAAATCGTGTCCTTGTCGGATTTCAATCATCGCCGGGCGAATTTTGCTCTTGGCGATAGTTATGATTTTCAGCGTTAGTGCGATTTTTGCTCAGGCACAAGTCAGCACCGCGGATTTGAACGGAACCGTGGTTGACCCGAACGGCGCAATCGTTTCGGGCGCAACCGTGACCGCGAAAAATTCCTCGACGGGAATTACCCGCACCGTTACGGCCAACGAATCGGGAGAATATTCGATCATCGGCTTACCGCCGGGCGAATACGAAGTGACGGTCGAAGCCGCAACTTTTAAAAAGACGGTGATTTCGCCCGTTAAACTGACGGTCGGACAAAGTGCCGGACTCGAAGTAAAACTCGAACTTGGAACACAGGATGTAATCGTCAATGTTTCGGGCGATTCGGTTGAACTCGTCGAAACGACGCGAACTTCGGTGGCCAATACCATTGACCAGCAGAAAATCGAAAATCTGCCGATTAACGAACGAAGCGCGACCGGATTTGCGCTGACGCTTTCAACCGTCGGACGCGATAACGGTCGTCCGATCGGTCCCGCCCCGACTTCGGGTTTGAACATCGGCGGACAGCGCGGACGCTCGACCCAGGTTAATGTGGACGGCGCGGATTTTACGGATAATTCGGTCAATGCGTCGCGCTCGACCGTTTCGCAGGAAGCCGTCCAGGAATATCAGGTCGCGACAAATTCTTACACCGCCGAATTCGGACGGGCGACGGGCGGCGTCGTCAATGTCGTCACGAAACGCGGAACAAATACTTTTACCGGAAATGTTTTCGGATTTATCCGCGACAAGAGCATTCAGGCTCGCAATGCTTTTTCACCCGTTGATAAACCGGATTTTCGCCGCACGCAATACGGCGCCACGCTCGGCGGTCCGATTATTAAGAACAAAACTTTTTTCTTTGCCGCTTTTGAACGCCGTCAACGCGACGAATCCGGCTTTTTTACGAGTAATGTCATTGGCGAAGGCGACAATGCGCTGACAAGTTCGGTCACGCTCGGCGCACCGTTTTTGCCTTTTACGCAAACTTTTAACCGCATCACGGCGAAACAAGCCGCCTACGCGCAGGCCTTGTTGGCAGTCAGTCCGGCAACTGCGATTCAATATCTTTATCTGGCATCGAGCGGCGGCAATACGGCTTTGACCGGAACAAATCCGCTGATCAGCGCGGGCGGTGCAATTCCCGCTGGAACAGTCGTCGGACAGAGATTTTTCATCACTGGCGCACCGGTTCCGGTCGGCACGCTCGGCACTAATGGTTTGCCGATCGCCTTTCGTCCGCTGAATGATCTGCAGAGAGTTTTTCCGGTCACCGAACGGGCGAATTATTTCTCGGTTCGCGGCGACCACAACGTTAATGATAATAATCAATTGACGATGCGTTTCGGTTACAACACCGGAAATCTGACCGGCATTCAGGTCGAATCGCAAAACCAATCGCTCGGACAAAACGATTTCTCGCGCACCGGCATCACGAATATCAAGGACACTTCGTTCACGACCGGATTGAATACGACGATCAGCGGCACGATGGCGAACGAATTTCGTTTCAGTTTCGGCCGTCGCAAAACGTCGTTTCTGTCACAAAACGGCGAAGCTGTTGCCTATAATATTTCCGGCACGGCTTTCATCGGACGCGAACTTTTCTCGCCCGTGCAGCGAACGGAAAATCGGTATCAATTTGTTGATAACTACAACTGGGTGGTCGGCAGTCACACGCTGAAATTCGGCGGCGATTTTAACTGGATCAGAATTCCCGAAGCCGTCTTTGAATTAAACTTCGCCGGACTTTTCAATTTCGGTGATTTTGCCGCGACCAATCTGGCGGCGTTTCCAACCGTTGCCGGTTTATCGCCGGGATCGTTTACCCCGGTCCAGTCATATGGTCTCGGACTTCCTTCACTCTACATTCAAGGATTCGGAAACCGCACCAGTAAAATCAAAAATCAACCGATTGCCTTTTTCGGACAGGATTCGTGGAAGGCAACCAATCGTTTAACCATCAACTACGGCATTCGCTATGACGTTGAATTTACGCAAACGATTGCTCCGGTGGCCTTCCGTGACCCGCTTTCGGGGATTAATCTTTCGGACAGCGATCTTTTGGCGGCGCAGGACGCGCTCGGTGTTCAGCAAGGTTTCCCGCGTGATACGAATAACTGGGCGCCGCGTCTCGGATTCGCTTACGATCTATTCGGCAACGGCAAAACCGTTCTGCGCGGCTCGATCGGTTTGTATTACGACCATCCGCTGCTGGCAGTCGCGTTTAACTCCGACATCGCCGACAGCGCCCAGCAGCAGCAAGCCGTACTGACGGCGGGCAGTCCGGCGTTTTTTAACTCAGACGGAAGCCGCGTTTTATTAAACGCCGCACAGGTTTTTCAGGGAACTGTTTGCTCGGCAGCGACAACTAATCCGCTGTGTCCGGTTGGTTTTACAACTCCGGGTGTGGCTACAACGGGACAATATCAATTCGGCCGACAGCGTTTCAATGACCAGGCATTTCCCGGTTTCGGACCTGTTTTACCGTTCTCTTTGCCGGTTTCGAAGGATTTTCAATATGCTTCGGCAACTCAGGGAAACTTCGCGATTGAGCGTCAGTTGACGAAAAATATGTCTTTGTCGGCTTCGTATATTTACGTCGGAGCGCACCATCTTCCGCGTCCGACGGATTTGAACACACCGAATACGGCCTTGCAGATTCAGAATTTTCAACGCTTTTTCGGCGGAGCCTTGCCCCCCAGCACCCAAGCGGCAGTTGCTTTTTCGATTGCGACAACTGCACCCGGAACAGCGACCGGTGTTAATTGTTTCGTAGTAATTCCGGGTATTGTTGCTTCGTGTCCGGGAGGTCGCGTAGTGGCACCGGCAATTGCCAACTTCTTCCGTCCGAATGCACCGAACTATTTTCTGGCGTCGGCACTGACCGGCGGCGCGGTATCAAAAGCCGTTTTGGATTCGCAAATCGCCGGTTCACTCAGAACCACTGGCGTAATTTCGCCGTTCGGTTCGGTCAACGCGCAGATTTCGGATGGAAATTCGAGTTACAACGCGTTAAATGTCGAACTCAAACGACGCTTTGCCAATAATTTTACGTTCCTGGCAAGCTACACGTGGTCGCATTCGATTGACGATTCTTCCGATTTGCAGACCTTGCTGATCGCGCAGGACGTTAATAACTTCGGGGCTGAAAAGGCAAACTCATTGTTTGACCAACGGCATCGGTTTGTTTTCAGCGGGGTGGTGATATCGCCCGACGCGTGGCGAAAGGGAAGCAGCTGGCAGAAAGTTCTCTCTGATTTTACGCTCGCCCCGATTATCGAAATTTCGTCGGGTCGTCCGTTCAATATCATCACCAATGTTGATGCGAACAATGACCAGTCAACCCAAACCGACCGCCCGAGCGTTAATTCGGACGGGCGGTTGTGCGTTCCCGGAACCGCCGGCTGCAGCACGCCGCTGATTACCAACGGACAATTTTCAACCGGAAATTTAGGACGCAATTTGGGATTGACACATTCGTTTGCGTCATTTGATTTGCGTCTTTCGCGGGCGATCAAGTTTGGCGAACGCTTCCGGATTGATTTGATTGCCGAGGGTTTCAACCTTTTCAATCGTTTCAATGAAGGTTCGGCGACACCGCTCTATAATGATGTGAACGCATTCGGAAAACGCGCCGGTAACGGTCATTTTTACAGCCGTTCGACCGCGGCTTACGATGCGCGTCAATTCCAATTCGGCGCGAAATTTAGCTTCTAAATTTTCGCTTTCGACTTTTTTGCCGCAAAGAACTTTCGGAATCCGGAGTTTTGTCTTCGCTTTGTGAATCGAGAGTTCTTTGTGGCAAAATTTATTTGTGGCATCGCTTTCCGAAAAAATTAAACAAAAAGCCTTTGCAATCGGCTTTCACAAAATCGGTCTCGTGTGCGCCGAGTCTCTACCCGATGAAGAAAAACATTTGAGCGATTGGCTCGCAAACAACTTTCACGGCGAAATGCAGTGGATGGAACGCGAACCTGCCAAACGCACTAATCCAAAACTACTTTTTCCTCAAGCAAAATCAATCATCGTCGTCGCGCTGAATTATTTTACGCCGCACGAACACGAAGAAGATCCGGCCAAAGGCAAAGTTTCACGCTATGCGTGGGGCGACGATTATCACGATGTTTTGAAAGAAAAACTGCGCGAGCTTTTGGCGTTCATCAAGACGCTTGATGCGAATGCGGACG
>JBDTZT010000656.1:0-3057 GCA_040005005.1 Actinomycetota bacterium | reverse complement strand
AACCGAGTTCACGAGCAAACCTGAGTGCGCCGATCGTGTATGGCGTTTGACCGGAAGCGGCGATGCCGATAACCGCATCTTTCTCGGTCAATCCGCGATTTTGTAAATCAATTTTCCCCGCTTCGGCGTCGTCTTCCGAGCTTTCCGTCGCTTTGTAAAGCGCGTCATAACCGCCCGCGATAATGCCTTGCACCAAATCGTAAGAAACGCCGAAAGTCGGCGGAATTTCGCTCGCGTCCAAAACACCAAGTCGTCCGCTCGTCCCCGTCCCGACATAAAAAAGCCGTCCGCCGCCGTTTAATCTTACGACGATCTTATCAACGCTCGCGGCAATTTCAGGCAAGACTTTTTCGACCGCCAGCGCGACTTTTTTATCTTCCGTATTGATCAGGCGAATCGCCTCAAAGGTTGAAACCCGGTCAATATTCGCGGTATTCGGATTTTCTTGTTCGGTGATCGGAAGCATTTTAGTAAATTGTAAAATTATATTCGATCATTTTGGTGACGGAAAGAGCGACTCCTTCTTTCATTGCCGGTTCAAAACTGATACCTCTTGCGGCAATGATTGCTTGTTCGGTTAAGCCGAACGGCAACTTTGAAACGACTGAAACTGCGCCGATAATACCGTTTGCCGAAAAAGTTAATCTTAAAACAACCTTTCCGCTGATTTGATAAAATCGTGCAAAATCTGTGTAATTAGCTCGCGGCTTGGATAAAATTCTTAACGGCGCGGTTTGTTTATTCGGTGTCGGAGAGATTGAAGGTTTCATTTCGGGAGATGTTTTGATGCCGTTTCCGCGCCCGTTTCCGAATCCGCCGCCTGATCCACTTCCATTGCCTAAGCCGACTTTGTTTGCTTCAATCTGTTTATTTTCCGTCGTTTGGGTTGGTTTTGAAATCGTTGTATTTACTTCTGTTGGCGGTGAAATCGTGTTTTCGGCGGATGTTTTATCAGTTAATTTCAGACTTGCAAAAAAGCGTTCAACGAAAGAATTATCTTTTGTCGCACTTGTTGTCTGAAAAACATAAACGCGATTTTTGGTCTTAACCGTTAAAACTGTGTGATAAAAATCTTCAGTGTCCGCAAATGCAAATTTCTCGGTTTCAAATTCGCCGATTTTTTCGATAGTTCCGATTTGCCGGAAACCTTTCACAAAATCCAACGCCCGATTGTATTGGAAAGGAGTTTTCGGGTTATCTGAAAAAATAAAAAAATATGTTCCGTCAAAATAATTGCTGAAACGGCTCGTTAAATTATCACTCGAAATACTTTGGGGCGATAGTGCAATCGGAGTTTCAATCGAAAATTCTTCATCCAAAGGCGCGAAAGTTTGCCAATTAGCCGATTTCGGCGTATCTGTTTGCGAAAGTGCAAAAATCGAACTTAAAAAAGTAATCAAAATAGGCGCCAATAATTTTTTCATCGTTTTCCTCCGTTTTCGTTATTCTCGAAAGCCATTTGCGCCGCCGAATAGGCGGGCTGAATTATTTTTTTAACTAAATAGGCTTTCGGGGCGATCGTGTGAACCGTTTGAAGCAGTGAATCGGTCACGAGGTTGCCTGACTTGAAAACGCTGCCGACCAGACCGATCGGAACTTTGCCGCGCTGTAAATTCAGTTTTTTGATGACGGCATATGCTGCCAGTCCGAGTTCAAATCCGGCTTCGCCCAAAATCTCGATGGCAACCTCGTCGCCGGTCAAGGCGGTTTCGCCGACAAAACGCGCAAAACCGGCGATTCTCGCATTATCAACCTGCGGCGCGTAAATCGCCACCGAAAGATTTTCGAGCTTTCCGGCGCGAAAGTAATCAACGGCGATGTCGCTCAGGCGCGTCGGTTTGCCGCGTCCGTCCGAAGCCTTGGCGATCTTGTGTAGCGCATTGAGCGCGATTCCCGAACCGCCGCCTTCGTCGCCCGCGAGCGGTCCCCAACCGCCCGCCGAAAATTTTACGCCTTTTGAATTCTGCCCGATGCAAACCGAACCCGTTCCCGCGATGATGACGAGTCCCGCTTTGTTTTTGCCGATTCCGAAGAGTGCGATTTCCGCGTCGGTCGTCACCTCGACCTTTTTGATGCGAAGTGTTTGCGTAAAGCGTTCACGGATTCGCTGGCGCAAATCCGCACGGCGCACGCCGGCGAGTCCGAGCGTGGCCGAAACAATATCGCCGCGGTTGATTTCGGCTGAATCGCAAGCCGAATTTATCGCGGCCACAATGTTGGTAACCGCCGTCTCGATACCGACGCGCAAAGGATTTGACGCGCCCGCGAAACCTTCGCAAACGAGTTGTTGCTCCTGATTGATAATGGCGATGTGCGTTTTTGTGCCGCCGCCGTCAACTCCGAGATACAAGTTGTGAAGGCGCGCCAGAATTTTACTTTCAGATGTCTTTGGCATATTTTCTGTAGCGCGACAACTAAAAATCGGTTTGCCGGGAAAGAAAAATTTAAATTACTATTCTAATTATCCTTGACATATAATCAAAACTAAAAGATTTTATAAGTGCGATAAGATTTATTGATTCAAACTCCTACGATTATCAAATCAAAAAAACAATTAAACAAAATTCGCCGAAAAAAATGGAAATCAGACAATTGAAAGCATTTTTGGCAATTGCCGAAACAAAAACTTTTACCGCCGGTGCGCGCATGATGAACGTCACGCAAGCGGCAATCTCGATGCAGATTCGCCAGCTTGAAGATGAAGTCGGCTTGCAGCTTTTTACGCGCACGCCGCGCCGCGTCATCATCACCGAAGCGGGCGAGTATTTGCTGGAAAGAGCGCGAAGGATTTTGCGCGAACACGACACGGCTATTGCTGAAATCGCCGAACTCGCGGGCGCAGAATACGGACGCTTGCGAATCGGTTCGTCGTCTTCGATGTTTGCCTCAGAACAATTGCCCGAAATTCTTGAAAAACTGAAGCAAAGATTTCCGAACGCGGAAATTACCGTTAGTTCGGGAACAAGTCAGGTTTTGGTCGAAAAAATTATGCACGGCGAGATTGATATTGCATTCGTTTCTTTGCCGGTTGATAACTCGTCGATCACGACGGATCAG
>JBDTZT010000066.1:0-10289 GCA_040005005.1 Actinomycetota bacterium | reverse complement strand
AAGACTTTTTGACGGCAGCAATCCGAAAGTGAAATTTGTTCAAACTGATGAGGAAGTCGGCAATACTTTAAAGACTCTGCTGCCGCCGGACGCGGCAATTTCGCCTTCGGGCAAGGATTTTGGTTTTGTTCACCGTTCGACCGAAGATGCGGAAATTTATTTTGTCGCCAATACTTCAAACGAAAAGAAAAAAACGGAAATTTCGTTTCGCGCCGCCGCCCCGCAAGCCGAGGTTTGGGACGCAATGAATGGTCAAAGTTCGCTTGCGAGCGTCAAATCGCAGACCGCAGATGCGACGACTATCGCGCTCGATTTCGAGCCGTATCAATCGCATGTGCTGATTTTTTCGAAGACCAAAAAGCCTATTGCCATCTTGCAAAGTGCGGGGAAAATCGTTTTAACCGATGATTTAAGCGCGGATTGGAAAGTGACGATCGGAAAGAATGCGCCGATCATTATGAACCAGCTGCGTTCTTGGACGGATGACGAACCAACACGCTATTTTTCCGGCACCGCGACTTACGAAAAATCCATCGTGGTGCCTGAAGGTTTGTTGAAAAAAGGGAATTCCGTGCAGCTCGATTTCGGCGAAGGAAAACCTCTGGAAGTTCAACCGACCAGAAACGGAATGCAAACCTGGTTGGACGCGCCGATTCGTGAAGCGGCGGTTATTTACATAAATGACCGGAAAGTCGGTTCGCTGTGGTGTCCGCCTTACAAGCTCGACATTACTTCGTTTTTGCGAAAAGGCGAAAACAAAATTCGGATTGTCGTTGCAAATACAGCGTTAAATTATATGTCGGGACGTAAATTGCCCGATTATAAATTGCTGAATCTGCGTTATGGCGAACGTTTTCAGGCGCAGGAGATGGACAAGATTCAACCCATTTCTTCAGGATTATTCGGCACTGTAAAATTAAATTCAATTGCCGAAAAGTAATATCCTGCGTCAATAAAAAGTGATTACGACAGTTACTTTTTAAATAATCGGGAAGATTCGGCAAAATTGATTGCATTTCTGATAAAAAATATCTAGAATAGTTAATTGGTTTTACCAATACGAATCATAAAATAAACATTTGGAAAATATACCATTAAAATCTTAAAAAGAGGGCAGGGTTTTATTGATTCAGAGTATTTATGAATTTCGGAAAATTGCTTGTTTTATCAAGGAATTAAAAGGATTTTGTGAAATGGTTCTAAAATTTGTATTTTTTTCTGGACAATTCGTAGCAAAGATGTTATTTTACCAATCTATCAATTGTTGGTAAATACATTTTACCAATCTAAAAAGTAAATTTATTAAATTAATGATTACGGATATTCCTTATATTTACAATGAATGGTTAAGCGGTTTCCCAAAATTCAGGAATGACTACTTAGTTTTTAGACTCAAATAGGTATTTTTTTGAATTAGTAAGAGCAAACCGCAATAATTATTTGTAACTATTGCAGCATTTAAGAAAAATAAGATTTTTTATTGCAGAAATTGATTTTGAAATTTCTAAATATAAAATATTCGTTATTTTGAGAAAGTCTAAACACAGACAAAATATATTCAAGCGGATTCGGCTTAATTTTTAAAGCATAAAAACAAAAATCAGATTGCTTTGCGAAAGCATTTGTTGCTTTGATTGCTTAGAAGGAGAATAAATAATGAGTTCAATAAAAAAAGTAATGCAAATTTTTGCCATTTCAGCGGGCTTGTTGATGGTTTTAATATTTGTTCAATCCATTTCCGCCCAGGAAACACGAGGCACGATCAGAGGAACGGTGACCGACCCGAATAAGGCGGCAGTGCCGGGAGCTTCCGTGAAAATCGTGGACACTTCCAGAGGCTCAACCACGAGTTTGACAACCAATGACGATGGCTTTTATCAGGCTAATTACATAATTCCCTCGACTTATCAAATTATTGTTGAAGCCAACGGTTTCAAAAGAACTTTGCGGGAAAATGTCACTGTCCAGATCAACCAGACGCTTAATATTGACGTTGCCCTTGAAATCGGCGGAAACCAGGAAACAGTGACGGTGACCACTGAAACTCCGGCATTGGAAACCTCAACTGCATCACTTGGTCAAACTATTGACCAAAAGCGGATTGAAGAACTTCCTTTGGTTCACGGCGATCCATATACGTTGATCGGTCTTTCGACCGGCGTCACCTACACCGGCAGCACCCGACTCGACCGTCCCTTTGAGCCGACGCATATCGTCGGCTTTGCGATTGACGGAACCCGCGGCAACCGCAGCGATCTGACCATTGACGGTGCGCCGAGCACAGCCACCGCCAACGGTAATGAAGTGATTGCTTCGTATGTTCCGCCGACCGATATTGTTCAGGAATTCAAAGTTCAAACCGCGACCTTCGATGCCCAGTTCGGCAATACGGAAGGCGGCGTGACGAGCATCAGTATTAAATCAGGGACCAATAAACTTCACGGCGCGGCTTATTATTTTACCGAACCGGGAACCTGGGCGGCGAACGACTTTTTTGGTAATTCGAGAGGTACGCCGCGTCCCGTTACTAAATCCAATCGTTTCGGCTTCAGCGTCAATGGTCCGGTTCGGATTCCGTGGCTTTATAACGGAAAAGATAAGACATTTTTCTTATTTGGTTATGAAGGTATTCGTGACTCGCGACCGCGTTTTGATGCGGCGGCCGGTTCTTTTGTTCCGACTGCGGCAATAGCAAATGGCGATTTCTCCGCGTTTCAATGTCCCGCACTGCCGTTACCTCAAACAAATTGCATAAACATCTATGATCCGCTGACCCGCGTGGCGTCCGGAGCTAACTTTGTCGGGACTGCCTTCATAGGTAATGTTATTCCGGCAAATCGTATCAATCCGGTTGCCAAAGCGGTTTTGACATTTTTCGCCAAACCCAAACAACCCGGACTGCTTGGAAATATTTCTGACTCAACTTTGGCAGAAACAACCCAACCCTACAACAATTGGACATTTAAGATTGACCAAAACATCTCAAACAAGAATCATCTATTTGTCCGCGGCAGTTATTATGACCGGAACAGTCTTTATAACCGATACCTTGATAATGCTTACGCCGGAGTAAATTTTATATTTGCCTCGCGGCAGGGCGTGATTGACGATGTTCACACGTTTAATTCGACGACATTCTTAAACGTCAGATACGGCTATAATCGCTTTATCCGTCAGCAGGATCAGCAAACTGATGCCCGCGCTTTTGACTTAACTCAACTCGGATTTTCTTCTGTCTATAACAGTTTGGTTCCGGATTTAACCCGCCGTTTTCCGCGTTTCGATTTTTCGGGCGGTCCGTTGGGAAATGGAATGTCAAACGAGTTCAGACCGGTTGACACTCATTCGTGGGCAGCGATTTTGAATAAAATTGTCGGAAATCACTCGCTCAAATTTGGCGGTGAGTTGAGAGTTTATAAAGAAAACGACGTGTTCCAGAGTAATGACCAGACGGGACAATTTTCTTTCGACAATTCTTATACCAGACAAGCCAGTAATACAGGTACAGATTTCAACGGATTACAAGGTTTGGCAGCATTTCTTCTCGGACTTCCGTCAACCCAAGCAATCGTCCGTCGCGCAGATTATTCCGAGTATTCAAAAACTTACGGATTTTTTGTTCAGGATGACTGGAAATTCAACCGAAAATTAACATTCAATATGGGGTTACGTTATGAAGTTGAAACCCCTTTAGTTGAGCGACAAAATAAGAGCGTGACCGGTTTTGATTTTGCCTATACCCAGCCGATTCAAGTTGCGGCGAGAACAAGGTTAACAACCAATCCGGTGACCGGCTACAACGGAACCCCGATTGACCCGAACAGCTTTAATGTCACCGGCGGACTTTTGTTTGCCGGAAAAGATGGTGGTTCAAGTTTGTATAAGACACCAAAAAATACCTTCCTTCCGCGATTCGGGGTGGCGTATCAATTGAACGAAAAAACAGTTCTTCGCACCGGATTCGGATTATTTGCCGGATTCTTGGGCGAACGTCGCGGTGATGTCATTCAACCCGGATTTACGCGGACAACGATAGTTCCGACGACAACGCTGGCCAGCGGCGCACCGATTCCGCAGTCAATTTCAAATTTTCCGACGAACATTAATATTTTAGAACCGGTCGGCAATGCCCAAGGAAAACAAACAGGAATTGGAACGGGAATTTCATTTTTCAATCAAAATCCGAAATCTTCGAAACAAGCGCGATTCCAGATCGGAATTCAGCGTCAACTTCCGTGGGGATTTGTAGCGGAAGCGGTTTATGTCGGTAATTACGGCTACAACATTGAAATTGCCCGCAATATAAATGCTCTGCCAATTCAATATCTGAATACCGATAATGCCCGCACAGCGGCGATGAATGCCAACAATACAACCTTAACGACTCTAGTTTCGAATCCATTTTTTGGATTACCGGAGGTTGCCGGTACCGGAACATTTGCCGCCGCCACTATTGTCCGTTCGCAGTTACTGCGTCCTTT
Source organism: Actinomycetota bacterium (assembly GCA_040005005.1). Lineage (GTDB taxonomy): Bacteria > Acidobacteriota > Blastocatellia > Pyrinomonadales > Pyrinomonadaceae > JAFDVJ01. Next base: position 5,808 of record JBDTZT010000066.1, on the reverse strand, counting down.
TCCGGAATTTGGCGACATAACGACCACCAATAATGATGGTAAATCATGGTATCATTCGGGGCAGTTTAGCCTGCAAAAGCGGTTTTCAAAAGGTTATACAATCCAGGCAAGTTATACATGGTCAAAATGGATCCAAGCCACCGAATATTTGAATGCCGGCGATGCGAAGCCGACCAAAATGATTTCCGACCAGGATTCGCCGCATAGATTCTCTTTTAGCGGAATGTATTCTTTACCGTTTGGAAAAGGTAAATCATTTTTATCAAGTGCGAACGGAATTGTTGATCGGATCGTCGGCGGCTGGCAGTTTGGCGGAGTCTTTTCACTACAAGCCGGATTTCCAATTGCTTTCGGATCATTTAATACGACCAGTGGTAATACATCAGGAGATCTCTTTTACAACGGAGGCGAAATCGCACTCTCGTCCAATCAGAGAACTACCGCCAGATGGTTTAATACCGATGCCTTTACTTCAGTGTTGATGTCAGGTGTAACTTCAACGCTTGCCACACCCGCAAATCACCTTCGAACACTTCCATTTCGGTTTAGCGGTGTTCGCCGGGATTATATCAATAACGTTGATCTTTCTTTGATAAAAGACACCATAATCAGGGAAGGTATGCGGATCCAGATAAGGTTTGAATTAATCAATGCCTTTAATCAACCGTATTTTCCGGCACCGGCTGTTAGCCAGATAACAACCAGTTTTGGAACAATCGCACCTTCTAATCAGGACAACTATGCGCGACGCGCACAGTTTGGTATAAAATTCCTTTACTAAAAGGAATTTGCGTTTCTTAAGACGGAGTTAGATAATTTGTGGTTTGATTTTTCTAACTCCGTCTGAATTAAAAATCAGATAGTATTAAAAGATTCGGTTATTTATGGATTTTGACTATTGAAGAATATACATTTTTCTAGACAATCTTTATAAAAAGTGCTACTTTACCAATTAACCATTATCTGTAAGTTGTTTTATTAAAATTAGAAATTATATTAAAAAAGAGAATCATCAGATTCTCTTTCAATCAGCATCACGAGTTAAGCGGTTACCAAGAGCATTTTGAACGATTATAAAATTTTCGGAGCCGTTTGCTCCGAAAGATCAAAGTTTGAATAAATAGTTTCAACCTCAGCCATTTTGGTATTTGTGCAAAATGGTTTGCAAAAGTAATAAGCAAAGCCGATTTTACCTGAGATTTAGAAAGATATTTGTGTCTTAAAAAAGCATTTTGAGTTGCGCTTTCGGCCGTTCAAATTTTGCAGAAGTAACGATTTACATAATAAAGCGGATTCATTTCGAATAAAAATATTAAAACAGGAGAAGATTTATGCGATTAGCTCGAATTTCAATATTTATACTTCTTTTAAGTTTGACAATAATTGGTCAAACCAATAAGGGCGGTATTACCGGAACCGTCACCGATTCAAAAGGCGAACCGGTGGCAGGTGCGACTGTTACCGTCACAAATACCGGAACAAATCAGTCAGTCGTTTTGATTACTTCAAGCGAAGGCTCATTTTCAGCCAATACACTCGATCCGGTTACCTATAGCGTCAAGGTTGAAGCAGCAAACTTTAAAAAGACTCTAGTTGAAAAGGTCAAGGTTGATACATCAACAGTTTCAACCGTCAATGTGATGCTCGAAGCCGGAACGATTACGGAACAGGTTACGGTTGAAGCCGATTTGCAAACCGTCAATACCGAATCGGGAGCGACGAGCCAGACCATTACCGAAAGACAACTTCGGGATTTGCCGCTCAATAACCGAAGTGTTTTGGATTTGGCTACGACGATGCCGAATGTGGCCGGCGATGCCGGTTCAGAAGACGTTGACGCGAATTCGAATCAGCCCGTTCCGGGTTTCAACCTGAGCGTAAACGGCGGTCGTCCGGGCAGTACCGCAATTTTAGCGGACGGCGTAAATAATACCGGTATCGGTATTGCGCGGGCAGTGGTGAGCTTTACGCCGGAAACCGTGCAGGAATTCAATGTCCAATCATCGGCATATTCGGCGGAATACGGAACGACCGGCGGCGGCATCATTAACGTCACGACAAAATCCGGCACGAATCAATTTACCGGAACCGCGCTTATTTATCACCGGAACCCGAAAACCAACGCGCAGCCGTGGCGCCAGGGCTTGGCTCCGCGGACACCGAACAATTTGCGTTTTACGCAAGGCTCGCTGACCATCGGCGGTCCGGTTTTCCTGCCGGCCTTTAATGAAGGCGGTCCGTATCTTTATAATGGGAAAAATAAAACCTTTTTCTTCTTCGGCTATGAACCGCGCTGGCGAACCGATTTTGTAACCGGCACCGCGCTGATTCCATCGGCGCGCGAACTGGCCGGCGATTTCACCGGTTTAACGAGAACCGCCAGCGGATTTTTGCCGACTGCGGTCGCGGCACAGTTTGGGCAAACTTCAATTGGACAAGCAAACATTTATCAGCAGTTCACTCTTAATGCCAACGGAACTCTGAGACCGATTATTCTGGATGCTGGTTTCCAATATTGTCAATTCGGGGATACTCGATCCGTGCCGAGTGCGACAGGGCAACCGCAGTGTTCTTCAATCACCAATGCGGCGGCAATAAATTCATTAAACGTTGTTCCGCAAGGATTTATAGATCCTATTTCCAGACGATTATCCGCTTATATGCCTGCCCCGCAAGGATATTTTCTCGATAACGGATTGGTTCGAAACTATACGCTCGTTCGTTCTGTTCAGCAAAATGAAACCCGCTATACATTTCGGCTCGATCACAATTTTACCGATAATTTTAAGACCAACTTCAGATATTCCAAAACTCCGGCGGTCGGCATCAAGGCGGCCGGAAACGACATTAACGGCAATACCGGAGTTTACAGCGATGCCAAACAGTATTTGCTCGGTTTTACAAATACCATTTCATCTTCAATGGTCAATGAACTGAAACTCAATTATACGAGAGGCAAGTTCAGTGAAGATTTTTCGCCCCAATTTTCAATCAAAAGCGGGGAAGGTTTTTCACAAGCCCTCGGTCTTACATCATTGACAAAAGGCGGTTTACCGTTAATATTTTTGACGCAGGATAACGGTTATGTCGGCGCTGACATTGGAGCCGGCGGTTCGACCAACAACTTTAACGTCGAGCAGCGTTACAATATCAATGACATATTTTACTTGAATAAGGGAAATATGACCTGGAAATTCGGGGTTGACTTGAGCGATGCGCGTTTGAACGCGGTTCCGTTTTTTGCCGCTTCCGGCGGTCGCTGGCAATTCCGGACCGTTAATACAAGCAACAATCGAAGTACCAGCTTGCCAAACGGCGGAAACGATTTAGCCAGTTTTTTAATCGGAGTTCCAAATCAGGAAGATTTCAGACCGATTCTCCTTTCATACTATTATCAATGGCTGAGCGGCGCGGCTTTCGTGCAAAACGACTGGAAAATAAAACCGAATCTGACATTGAATCTCGGACTTCGTTATTCTTTGCAGCTGCCGCGCACCGAGAAAAATGATTTGCAAGGCGTTTTCCGACCTGACCTCGCGCAAACCGTTACATTAACCACCGCACCGACGGCGACTGCCCTTTCGCAGCGCGGTCAAATCGCAATTGCCTCAGGTGTCGTAGCTGGATCAGCGATTCCCGATTTTGTTCCGACGACCGCTGTTATTCCGGCATTTGCTTTTGCCGGACGCGGCGGCCGGTCAAGGTATTTGACACCGGTTGACAAGACCGATTTTGAACCGCGGGTCGGATTTGCGTGGAGTCCGAAAATGAAGATTTTCGGAATTGACACTGAAAAATATTCGCTCGTCATTCGCGGCGGTTTCGGTATCTCACACGCTCCGATCAACGGCAACAACCGGTCGCCGAATCCTGATTTCGGCGGTTTCACCCAAGCCAGCACGTTAGTCAACGGTTCGGTCGGCGGCGTAGATAACAATCAACCGATTCGTTTCAGCGGAAACAATGCGATTCAGGGTTCGTCCATTCCGCTTAACACTTTACTTGGAACGGATGCCAACGGGCTTGTGTTTACAAGCAGTATCGGAATTCCGGGGGTCGCCGTTTTCAGTAATGACAAAGGCTACGGCAAAGTTCCGTATTCCGAAAACTTCAATCTCGCGGTGCAGTTTAATATTTTTAGAAGTACGACAGTCGAAATCGCCTATGTCGGCAATCGCGGGGTTCATCTTTACACGCCGCAGGTAAATCTCAATCTGAGAGATTCAAATATGATTTCGTTTCTGGAATCGAACGGTATCACCGCCACCAATACAATAACCGATCCGCTTGGTCGCCGAACTCTTTTGGGCGCACCGATCACCGATTCGATTGCGAGTTTATACACGCCGTATCTGGGATTCGATCTTTTGAACAAATATTTCGATCCATCTTCGAGCAGCACGCGTCACGCCGGCTACATTGATATTCGCCGCCGAATCAGAAACGGATTGAATTTTACGGCTAATTATACATTCGGAAAATCCATTGACGATGCTTCCGACGCGAGTCCTGATGTTCGTGTTTTGTCAACCGGTTCGGTCAGAGGTCAAGTCGGTCTCGGCGCGACCAGGCAATCTGACCGCGCCGTTTCGAGCTTTGACGTGCGGCATAGTTTCAGTGCCACATTTACATATGATTTACCTTTTGGGAAAGGTCGCCCTTTCCTGAAAAATACTCCGTGGTATGTCGGCGGCGTGATTGGCGGCTGGACGATTGCCGGTATTTCCAGAATTAACAGCGGCACACCGTTTCAGCCGTTTATTACCGATCCGAACAAATTGGGCGGCTCAAACTTAAACCGGATCGTTCGTCCCGACATCGTTTCAGGCGTTCCGCTGAAAAATCCGTTGTGGGATCCGAAATGCCGCATCGGTAATGCTTGCGAACCGTATGTCAATCCGGCGGCGTTTATGCGTCCGGTCAAAGGACAGCTCGGCAATGCTCCGCGAACCATTAATCTTCGGGCGCCGACCCGTGAATTCTTCGATTTTTCGCTCCAGAAGGATTTTGCCCTGAATTTTCTGGGCGGTGAAGGCCGGCGCAAACTCCAATTCAGAGTTGATTTGCTGAATGCCTTTAATCATCCCATTTTCCAGATAAATAACCTTGGAAATACGCCTTTCGGTCTGGGAACTTTCCCGACGGAAATCACAACTGAAAGTCTATCTCCGGATGGAGTTGCAGCGGCCTTCCCGCAACCGATTACTGTCGCGGAATATAATGCGTGGGCAGCATTTAACGGTCAACCACTTTCGACCACGCCGGCCGGTCTTGCACAATTGCGTGCAATTTATGCGACGGTCAATTCTGCCCGACTGCCGCCCCGTTTAGGTTCAAATAGCGGTGCTTTGCCGAATGACTTTTTCCACGTCGCATTGCCGCAGGGATTTGCGACCACCAATCCGCTGGCTTTTGACATTCGGACTTTGAGCGGTTTCAAGCTGTATCGAATTCGCAACAACTATGACACCAATTTCGGGACTTTGTTCTCACCGGTCAGCAATCCGCGTTACGTTCAGTTTGGAATAAAACTTTTCTTCTAAAACTGTCGTGTAAACGCTTTGAAAAATGATTTAGCTCTGCTGTTTGACGGTGGAGCTAAGTCGTTTGAAACAGAACAAGTCAGTTTTAAGTTCAAGGTTCCAAGTGAATACATTTTGAAACTTGAAACCTCGAACCTGGAACATCTACAAGAGGGTTATGAAAAACATTTTACCGGCAATTTTACTGACATTAATTTTCTTCGTCTTCGCCAACGCACAAAAGCAGGAGCCGCCGCGAGAATGGATTGATAAAGATACGGGGCAC